>CBIGXK010000066.1:0-13611 GCA_966193805.1 uncultured bacterium
AAACGCGGGAGTGGTTTCCTTCACCACTGATGAACAGGGATATTTCGCCTTCACCAGCAAGCAGGCGGAAGCGCTGACAGGTTTCACCACTGCTGAACTGAAGGGAAAACATTTTACGGAGCTCATACGCCCCGACCATGTTATGCAAGTGGTGGAACATTACACCCGGCAAAAGGAGAACCTTGTACACGAAACCACGCTGGTATTTCCGGTGGTGCACCGTAACGGCCAGATGAAATGGGTGGAACAGGATACGATTTTATTGCTTAAGGCAGGGAAACCGGCCGGCTTTCAAAGCATCGTCAGAGACGTTACCGAAAAAGTGGCAATGGATCAACGGATCCGCGAAATGGAAAATGAACAGAAAGCCTATCATTTAAAGATCCAGTCGATTCTCGATCATACGCCGCTAGCTATTTATGTGAAAGATACAGCGGGCAGGTACACGCTGATCAACAAAAGTTTCCGGGATAATTTTAACGTCACCGACGATGAAGTGATCGGTAAAACGATGTTCGACCTGAGGCGCCGAAATTCCCTAGATAAATACCTGGAGGCCGACGAGCTGGTGAAGGCAACAGCCCAGCCGGTGGAAACGGAAGACGTACTGACTTTTCCCGACGGCGACCATCATGTGCTCACCATCAAGTTTCCGCTTTTTGATGAAAACAACCAGCTCTTTGCCATCAGCGGCTTCATGAAAGACATTACCGAAATGGTGCGTTACCGCGAGGAACTCATCAGCGCCCGCCAACGCGCGGAAACTGCCGAGTCATTGCAGGAGCAGTTTCTCGCCAATATGAGCCACGAGATACGCACGCCGATGAATGGGATCATCGGCATGACCAACCTGCTGATGAAAACTGAATTGAACCAAACCCAGCAGGAATATGTGCAGATCATCAAGCAGTCGTCGGACAACCTGCTGATGCTGATCAACGACATTCTCGATCTGTCTAAGATAAAAGCCGGTAAGATCAGTATAGAAAAAATTCCTTTCAATCTTCGGCAGGCGCTGGAGGCATTGACCGCAGGATTCAGGATGAAAGCAGAAGAGAAGCATATAGGCTTTTCTTTCGAAGCGGAAGCAGGTGTACCGTTAGCCGTGAAAGGCGATCCCTACCGGCTTAACCAGGTTTTATCCAACCTCCTCAGCAATGCGATGAAGTTCACTGACAAGGGGTCCGTTTCATTGAACGTAAAGGTCGGCGGTCATGAAGACAACGTGATACGTTTACGCTTCGACGTAAAAGATACAGGCATCGGCATAGAAGAAAAAAATCTCGGGTACATTTTCGAAAGCTTCGCACAGGAATCCGTATCCACCACCCGGAAATACGGAGGCACCGGGCTGGGCTTAGCCATCACCAGGCGCCTGGTGGAGATGCAGGCCGGCGAAATCGCGATAACCAGCAAACCGGGAGCCGGAAGCACCTTTTCGGTAACGCTTCCCTTCATCATCAGCTCTGAAAAAGAAGTGAACGACGCCATCGCACCGCAGGTTATACCGTTAAGTGAAGGCCATGTTTTCGAGGGGAAAAAAGTGTTGATCGTAGAAGATAATGAGATCAACAGGATGGTATTGCAGGCGAGCCTAAGTGAATACAACCTGGATGTGGCAATAGCGCAAAACGGCCTTGAAGCGATTAATCACCTCCATCACAACGGCCACGTCGATCTTATCCTGATGGACCTCCACATGCCAGAAATGGACGGCTATCAGGCCACGCAATATATTCGCCATACGCTGAAGCTGAACGTGCCGATCGTTATTCTTACCGCCAGCGCACTGCGCAACGAAAAGGAAAAAAGCGTTGCCCTCGGCGCCAGCGACTATCTGACAAAACCTTTTGTGCCCGAAAAACTGCAGGCATGCCTGCAGCAATATCATGGTACGGGGGGGTCGCCCGCACCGGATGAGCCGGAAAACAACCCGGCCGCGCCCGACGAATCATCCTTCGACCTGAGCGGCCTGCTGCGCATGACCGATACCCGTGTGATCAGGACCATCCATGCGATGTTTGAAAAGGTTATCCCCGAAGGCCTGACGGAGCTGCAGCAGTTTGCCAGGGCAAACAACTGGGAGCAGGTAAGATTTGTTGCCCACAAGCTGAAAGGCACGCTGGGTGTTATCCGCATTCACGGCATCTTCACAAACATGCAGCAGGTGGAGGCGCACGCGCGTGATGAAAAACACCTCGATACGATATTGCCCATGATCGCTACCTCAATAAAGGAATTCGACGTCGTGTCGCCCATCATCCGCCAACACCTCGAAAAAGAGGTTTTTTCTTCCATGAATTAATCGGGCGGTCATCAACCCGGCTGAACCGGAATCCTGGCCGGTATTTCCATGTCCGACAGTGCGGCAGCATCAATATGTTGATGAAGTTATGTCGCTCACAAAAGCAGTTTGGATTACATTTGAGCAAAATGATTTGCTGAAATGGGGCATTTACCAAAACTCATCCAGGACCTTGCGTTGATATTGATGGCAGGTGCCCTTGTTACCTTGTTGTTCAAACGATTGAAGCAACCCCTCGTGCTGGGTTACATCATCGCGGGTTTCGTCGTGGGACCCTATTTCCACCTGGCTCCTACTGTCGCGGATCGCGAGAACATAGAAACGCTGGCAGAGATCGGTGTTATATTTTTGCTTTTTACCCTCGGCCTTGAATTCAGCTTCAAGAAATTGGTGCGGGTGGGCGGTTCGGCGTCGATAACGGCGCTGGTCGAGATAGTTTTTATAACGGCAGCGGGATATTATTTGGGAAAGCTTTTGGGCTGGACAACAATGGACAGCCTCTTTCTCGGAGGTATGCTGGCCAGTTCGTCAACCACGATCATCCTGCGCGCCTTCGACGAGCTGGGTGTCAAAACCAAACAGTTTGCGAGGATCGTATTCGGTGTATTGATCGTTGAAGACATCGTCGTGATCCTGCTGATGGTATTGCTTTCAACACTGGCGGCAACCCGGCAGTTCGAAGGCACGGAGATGTTGCTGACCATCCTGAAGCTGTTGTTCTTTCTCGCCATTTGGTTCATTGCGGGCATCTTTCTGCTTCCCACGTTCCTGCGCCGCGCAAAAAAGTTAATGGATGAAGAAACGCTGCTCATTCTTTCCCTGGGCCTTTGCCTGGGAATGGTGGTGCTTGCCACGCAGGTTGGTTTCTCGGCCGAGCTGGGCGCATTCGTGATGGGTTCCATCCTTGCCGAAACAACTTCAGCCGAAAAGGTTGAACATGTCATCAAGCCGGTAAAGGACCTGTTCGGCGCCGTGTTTTTCGTTTCGATAGGCATGATGATCGATCCGGATGCCATGGTTGAGTATGCCGCACCGATCCTTTGGGTAACCCTGCTAACATTATTTGGGAAGCTGTTCAGCACCACGCTCGGCGCACTGCTGTCGGGCCAGCCGCTAAAGCAATCGGTACAGGTGGGCATGAGCATGGCGCAGATCGGCGAATTTGCGTTTATCGTTGCCACGCTGGGTCTTTCGCTGGGCGTGATCTCTGATTTCCTGTTCCCGGTGGCCGTTGGCGCTTCGGCTATAACCACTTTTACGACCCCCTATCTCATCAAATACGCCGAGCCGTTCTACGCATGGATATTAAAGTTCCTTCCGCAAAAGTGGGTGGACAAATTAAGCAACTACACTGCGGGAACACAACGCATACAAGCAGAAAGCGAATTGAAGACCGTGCTCAGATCGTATACGAAAATTGTTGTTTCCAACAGTATCATTTTACTCGCCCTCTTCCTGCTTTTTGCGAATTTCTTCATTCCCTTTATTATGCGGAACGTGGAGGATGAAGCGCTGAGCACGGTCATTATACTTGTTATATCGCTTGGGGCGGCGGCGCCGTTTCTCTGGGGACTAATGGCGAAGAAACCGGATAACCAAACGTACAGGGAGCTGTGGCTGCAGCGGAGGTATAACCGGGGGCCGCTCCTCGTGATTGAAATTGCAAGGAACCTGGCGGGCCTGGCGCTGATAGGTTTCTGGATAGGCAGAGTGGTATCCACACAAATGGCCGTTTGGATCACAGCATCGGTAACGATCGTTGTGCTGATGGTTTTTTCGGCAAGGATCCAAAGACTTTACCAGCGCATTGAAAAACGATTCTTATCCAATTTGAATGCCAGGGAACTGGCGGCAGCCGGCGACGGATCGCTGGCGGCGAGGATCCTGAAACACGCCGCCAGCGTGGACTCGGGCATGGAACCCTGGGACGCGCATATCGTGGAAATGAAGATCAGCCCGCATGCCGCGTACATCGGTCAAACACTCTATGAACTTGCCTGGCGGGAAAAATTCGGCATCAATATCGTTTACATCAAACGCGGCGACAAGCTGATCCACGTTCCCGGGCGCGACACCCGGCTGATGCCGTTTGATGATGTGGGCATCATTGCCACCGACGCACAGCTTCAAACCTTCAAACCTATGTTTGATGCCGACGAGAACAGCGTGCCGGAAATCGCCAACACGCACGACATTGCCCTGCAAAAGATACTGGTAGACGAGCACACGAAGCTAAACGGCGTGGATATCCGCAGTTCCGGCATTCGGGAAAGCACCCACGGGCTCGTTGTGGGCATCGAACGGGACAAGGAAAGAATATTGAACCCCGACTCTACCGTTAAATTCGAGTGGGGGGATATTGTGTGGATCGTGGGCGACAGGAAAAAAATACAGGCTTTCAACAAAAGCCAGTAGCTTTTCGCGAACTTCAATATAAATCATTTTTTATGCTAGACAAACTACTTGACCTGGTGAAGAATTACGCGGGCGACGCCGTTGTTCAAAATCCCGCCATTCCCAACGAAAAAAATGAAGAAGCCGTGACGGCGGGTGGCAGTTCGATCATCGCCACGCTGCAAAGCGCCCTCGCTTCGGGCCGGTTGAACGATGTGCTGGGCTACTTTAAGGGAGGCGGCAACGCCGGCATTGTTAATGAAGCAACCAATAAATACACAGAAGAATTGCAAAGCAAGTTTGGAATGAATGAAGGTCAGGCAAAAGACACCGCATCCAAAGTTATTCCGCCTGCCATGGAACAGCTTGCCAGGAAAACGAACGATCCGTCCGACAATAGTTTTGACATCCAGGATATCTTCAACCAACTGAGCGGCGGAAAAACAGGAGGAATAGACGTTAAAGGGCTGTTGAACCGCTTTGGTGCAGGAAATCTCGACAAAGACAACGACGGTGACGTGGATCTGAAAGATCTGCAATCGATGTTTGCAGGCGGAGGCGCCGGCGGTATCATCGGCGGACTTTTCAAATAGACCGAAAACATAAACGATTGCCATGACCAAAAGCTGCGTTGCCCTGGGCATTGTTATTGCCATGGCCCAGATCGCACAGGCACAGCCCATTTCGCTGAACCAGGAAAATCCCCACTACTTCGAGTACAAAAACAAACCCGCTGTGCTGATCACTTCGGCTGAGCATTACGGTGCGGTACTGAACCTCGACTTCGATTACAAAACGTACCTCGATGAACTGAACGCAAAAAAATTAAACCTCACGCGTGTGTTCAGCGGCGCGTATTGTGAACCGCCGGGAGCGTTCAACATTGGCTCGAACACGCTCGCACCGGCGCCTAACCGGCTGATCGCCCCATGGGCGAGGAGCGACCAGGCCGGATACAGGAACGGCGGAAACAAATTCGATCTGAACAAATGGAACGAGAATTATTTTGTACGACTGAAGGACTTTATGAAAGAAGCCGCGCGCCGCGACATCATTGTAGAGTTTACGTTGTTTTGTCCGTTTTATGAAGACACGATGTGGGTATTCAGTCCGCTGCACCCGGCCAACAATGTTAATGCAACGCCGGATATCCCGAGAACGGACGTATACACGCTCGACAAGAGCGGCGCTTATCTCGACATTCAAAAGAAGTTGACGAAAAAACTGGTCACCGAGCTCAACGGGTTCGACAACCTCATGATTGAAATCTGCAACGAACCGTATTGGGGTGGCGTTACGATGGATTGGCAACATGCCATCACAGACGTAATTGTGGAAACGGAAAGCACGCTTCCAAAGAAACATCTCATCACGCAAAACATTCAGAACGCGGGCAGCCTCATTACCGATCCGCATCCGAAGGTGTCGGTATTTAATTTCCACTACGCCTACCCTCCTTACACCGTGGCCTGGAACTACCATTTGAATAAACCCATTGGCGACAACGAAACAGGCTTTCGGGGAACAAGCGATTCAACTTATCGCTTCGAAGGATGGCGGTTTATTATGGCAGGCGGTGCCCTGTTCAATCACCTTGATTATTCTTTTGGCGTTGGCCATGAAGCAGGGACATACCAATATCATGCAAAACAACCCGGCGGAGGAAATGCCGCATTCAGGGAACAAATAAAATACCTGCGCGAGTTCTTGGAAAAGTTCGAGTTTGTAAAAATGAGCCCCGACAGCACTGTCATTGCACACGCGCCGAAAGCGCTTCGGTACAATGCGCTTGTTGAGGAGGGACGGCAATATGCCATCTACATGATCGATGATACAACGACATCTGTTGCGCTGAATATTCCTACGGGAAGGTATGAGGTACAATGGATGCACCCATTAACCGGCCAATATGAGAAAGTAATGGTGAGAAAAAGTAAAAATAATATGCTGTCGCTCGATGTTCCTCCTCATAAAGAAGACATTGCATTGAGCGTGGTTAAAAAATAGGCCTGCTCATTTAGCTCACTGCTTTTTAAACAGCAGAAAATGCTGAATAGGAAATTTGTCCACGCGGCGCTCCAGAGCGAATCCGCTGGCGGATAATTCGCGTTGGAGCTGCGCCACAGTAGTTTTATGAAGGCGTTTTATGCGCACTTCAGGATCTTCGCCGCGGTATTCAATGAGCAGCAGTCTGCCACCGGGCTTGAGGCTTTTGCTGATGGAACGAAGTATCTCGCGCGGCCAGGAAAGTTCGTGGTAAACATCTACCATCACGGCGAGATCGATGGAACGGCCGGGAAGATTAACGCTTAAAGTGTCGCCGCGAATCACTTCCACATTACTCACCTTATCATCATCCCTTTTCTTTTTCAGCTTTCGGATCAGCTCATCCTGAATTTCCACGGCATATACTTTTCCCTGCGGTACGAGCCTGGCGATACGAAAGGTGTAGTATCCCGTACCAGCGCCCACGTCCGCCACAACGTCACCCGGCTGCAGGTGCATGTTTTCAACGATCAGATCGGTATTTTCCTGCCGTGGCCGCTGCGGCCGTTCGAGCCAGTCGGCACCGCTGGCATCCATCACGTGTGCTATCTCCCGGCCGAAATAAAATTTACCGGTACCGCCTGGCGAAGGCTCCCGGTAAACATAAGCGGTATCACCGTTTACCCGCGGTGAAATACCGGCAGGTTGCTGGCAGCAAACATGCCCGCAAGCGACTACGCTTAATAAAACGAAAGATATCTTCATCGCGAAAAGCATAGTGAATGATAGCACTCTTCAACCCACTCAATTTACAAAATAGTGCGGGTATCAGTTGGTTGCCTGTTCATATTCCCTTCGTTTCTTTTCCATTTCTTTTCTAAGGTCGTCGCGGAAGTCTTGTTTAACGCCAAATATATCCACCACTTTCAGGCAGGTGTACAACCACTCCCCTTTCTTCGCAAAGGGAGGAATTCCTTTCTTAAAGGCTGAATCGCCAACGGAACGGAATATCGCAGAGTCTCCCTTCCGCAGTTTTCCGAAGATGTACCACGATTCCGGCGTGAGCGACAACGAATCATACACCTGGTAAAACGGAAGGCTGTCGCGCGTGTCGTTCAATACCGAATCGTGATACACCTGCTTTAGGTGCAGCTTGAGCGTTTCTCCCGGCCTTATCGAATCGCCCTCGCCAATGGAGATGATCCGGTATTCCAGCCCTTTTTTAAATCGAATGAATTGTTCACGATGACATGAACAGCAGAGTATGGATGCAATCATTGCGCATCCGGCAATTGCCCGTGGTTTGATCATAAAACAGAAATAAGCGGGGCAAATATAACGGTAAAGAAGAAGCGCGAAATGATAAGAATTTTTTCTTGGCGCTGGCAGGCGTAAACGCTTTGTCAGCACTCGTTTGAATAGCAATATTATTTTTCGGCGTCACGACTGCCTCGTTCTCCGCAGGTGTCATGAGGCGTTGCAGCAGGCTGGCAGGGGGCATACCCGTGTAGATTGAATATTGGTCTTTCATTAGATTACCGGACGTTGGATTAACATTATAAAAATCGTTTGATTTTTGTCAAAAAAGAAACATTCTGAAACATTTCAGGTTCATCTTAGTGTTAACCTATTTTGGCAAATACAGGTAAATACTTATGCCATTCCCATCGCGGGAATTATTTCGGCTGATGTTTCTTTATAAAGTCTGCAGTGGCGTTTTTATAAACGGAAATATAGTGCGATCGCAGAAAATCGGGCTGCATTTCGTCGCTTCCCTTCACGTTCAGGGTAATGGCGCGCGAACCACGAACCGGCATGTGGCAATCGATGCAATTGTCGCTCAAAACGATGTTTTTCTCCACGTTAACCGTGCACTGTGGACTGGTGTGCCCGTCATGGCACGACATGCATTTCTGCGAGAAATAGGCGGGCATTTTCACCTGGCGCCTGTGTACGTCGTGGCAAGTGGAGCAATCCATGTTTACAGAGTTGATGTAACACTGGCTGGCAGCGAGCAACCCAATTTGATTGGCGTGCACATCGAGCGTGTCGCCCTGCTGTGAAACAGATTTGCCTATCGAAAATTTATCCAGGCTGTCGCCGACATGAAACGAAAACGGGGGCCTGAGCGCTTTCCTCAAACCCGAATGGCAAAGGGCACAGGCGTCCATCCTCAACTGCCGGGTCAGCTTTCCTGCATTGACAACGTACCTCGACGCTGTATCGTCCGGGTGGGCGGTGTGAAAGGCTACGTGTTCCTGCCCGCCGGGATGACATTTCGAACAGGAGATGCCGTACACAATATTGTCTTTGCTAAATTCAAATTTATCGTCGGCAGCAGAAAGCACCTTGGTATAAGTGGTGTGGCACTCCAGGCAGTTGGGCCGGATTTGCCGGTCGAAAAAGAAAACATTGGGAAAACCCGGGCTGTTGCACCAGGCGCCGGCGGGGCGGTAATAAGAAACCGGCAGTTGGAACAGTTGGTTATCTCTCCAATACAAATACGTTTGCCCGTTCTTGCCGGAACCTATCACAATATCAAACCAGGCAGTGTGTGTTTCCGTTCCGTTGATGCGTGCCGACTGGCGGTAGCTGTTTCCGTCTTTCAGCATCACCACTTCCATAAATGGATTGTACTGAAACACGTTCCTCCCTTCTTCAAAACTTCCTTTTATTGAATTACTGTCGGCCGGCGCCGAATCATGGAAGTGTGCGGTGTGGATGAAGCTGTCATAGATTTCCTGGTGGCAACTGCGGCAGGTGGCATCGTTAATTTTGGGATCGATCACCATTGCCGGGCGCGATGAACCCTGTACGAAGAACAGGTTGCTGACGGAGAAGCCAACAACGGCCACAATCAGCACGATAAGCTCTTTTATATGCCGTTTTCCCGCTGTTTGCAGGAAGTGCCAGGTCGGAAAATGCATGCTCAGGGTAATAGTACCTAAATATACAAATCATCTTACACTACGGGGAACTTCCATGGTGCCCGGTATGCTGGTTGGATGAGTGCGTTTGCCGCCGAGTTATCGCCAAAATTCTGCGTGTACTCTTTCCACGTAACCGTGCTGCCCGAACGGAGCGCGATATTCGCCATGTGTGCATAAAGTGCAACGAGCCTTCCCGTTTCAACGGTACACACAGGATCTTTGCGCAACTTCACGCATTCTATGAAATTGCGCATGTGCTCCGCATGGTTCTCGCGCCCTTCCCGGAAAGGTATTTTCGGCACCTTGTATTTGCCGTCCACGGTTTCGGGCAGCAGTTCCCAGCCGTCGCGGTTAATGAGGAGAGACGCATCGTTGCCTACAAACAGTAATCCATAAGCGCGGTTGTAATAACCGGTTTCAATTCCCGCCGTGTTTTCCCAATTGATCACCCAGTCTTTCATCTGGTAAGAAACCGACATGGTGTCAAAGGTTTCGTGCGCATGATCGGGGTAGGCAAAGTTGCCTCCCGCGGCTGATACAGCGAGGGGGTAAGTATTCACATCCTTTGCCCACAGCGCCATGTCGAGCAAATGCACGCCCCAGTCGGTCACGAGCCCTCCCCCATAATCCCAGAACATTCGCCAGCTCCCGTGGAAACGCGCTTTATTGAAAGCATGCTGCGGTGCGGGTCCCAGCCACATGTCGTAGTCAACGCCTGCAGGCACGGCACTGTCGGCCACCTTCCCGGGGCCGATACCATAATTGAAGTTGGCCCATACATTTACTTTTCGCAACTGGCCGATGTTTCCATCTTTCATGAACTGCATGGCGTTCTTCCAGTGTACACCACTTCTTTGCTGCTGCCCCACCTGCACCACCCGCTTGTATTTTCGTGCCGCGCTAACCATCACCTCGCACTCGGCGATGCTGTTGGCCAGCGGCTTTTCTACATAAATATCTTTTCCGGCCTGGCACGCGGCAACAAATATCAGGCAGTGCCAGTGGTCGGGCGTGCCAATGATCACGGCATCGACGTCTTTATTTTCGAGGCATTTCCTGAAATCAGTATAAGTCTGCGGCGCCCTTCCCTGGATTTTGAGCACATCATTTTTTCTTTCAGCAAGAACATTCTGATCCACGTCGCACAGCGCCACGCATTGCACGTTCGGAATTTTCAAGGCGTTCTGCAAATCGCCGAAGCCCATGCTATGGCAACCAATAAGCGCAATGTGAACGGTGTCCGCGGCACTTCGGCCAGCGAGTGCGGATGATGTTGGAACAGTTATAAGGCCCGCGCCAGCGGCAAGCTTCGAAGTAGAATGAATAAATTCCCGTCGGGTCGGCATAGCAATGGTTTAGCGATTAATTTACAACTTTTACTGTAACATTTTTGGTTAGAAAACGTAGATTACAATAAACTCGCCCCAATGTTTGAAAATTATTTCAAGATTGCCTTTCGCAATTTGTGGAAGCATAAGGTATTTTCTTTCATCAACATTATGGGGCTCACGGTGGGAATGACGGCGTGCTTCCTGATATTCCTATACGTACGCTTTGAGCTGAGTTACGACAACATGCACGGCAAGGCCGACCGTATCTACAGGCTGGTGAGCGACATCAAAACGCCGAGTGACCTCATCCACGCTTCGGGCCCCGCCTGGGCGGTACCGCCAAATACAAAGCATGATTTTCCCGAGGTGGAAGAATTTGTGCGTGTGAGCGGCAACAGTTTCCTTGTCAGAAAAGGCAACATTAAGTTCCAGGAAGAAAAATCGGTGTTGGCCGATTCGGCTTTCTTCAAAGTTTTTGATTTCCCGATGGTGCGTGGCAACCGCGAAACCGCGCTTAGTGCGCCTCTCTCGCTGGTACTGACCGAAAGCACCGCGAAGAAGTATTTTGGTAAACAGGATGCGATGGGCCAAACCTTGTTGCTAACCGGAGATGCCATACCCGCCAAGGTAACCGCCGTCATAAAAGATATTCCGGAAAATTCAGAGATACAGGCCGACATGATCGTTTCGATGTCGACCCTCACAGGCAAATGGGATACTACGCTTGATAAGCAATGGGGAAATTATGGCTCATCTGCATTTCTGCTGCTGAAGCCCGGCGCCGATCCCAAATCGCTTGAAAAAAAGTTTCCCGCTTTCCTCGAAAGGCGCAACGGCGATGAAATGAAGAAACTGCAGATGTACCCCACGCTCTTCCTGGAACCGCTGCGGGATGTGTATTTGCATTCCACGCGCGACGGAGCAAAAACAGCGAACATCAAAAACGTGTACATCTTCTCATTGATCGCCATATTTATATTGCTGATCGCGTGCATCAACTTTATCAACCTCACCACGGCAAGGTCAACCGAACGAGCCAAGGAAGTGGGCATCCGTAAAGTAGTGGGTGCGATAAAAAATCAGTTGGCAAAACAATTTATCGGCGAATCGGTGATCGTTTGCGTGCTTGCCTTCATCTTCACTTTCTTTCTCGCGATGCTGCTTATTCCACCATTTAACCAACTTGCGGGAAAAACAATCACAACAGGTGTTTTTGATCATCCCGGCTACCTGGCGCTGCTTTTCGGCGCAGCAGTGACCATTGGCCTCCTGGCAGGGTTCTATCCTGCGCTGGTGCTCTCTTCTTTCCAACCCATCACCGTTCTCAAAGGAAAATTTTCCTCCGGCGCCAAGGGCATATTTTTGCGGAAGGGCCTGGTCATCCTTCAATTCAGCATTTCCATCGTTTTAATCACAGGAACGCTGATCGTGTACCAGCAGATGAATTACATGCGCAACCAGAACCTGGGCTTTGATAAGGAGCAAATGGTCGTGATCGAGTCTAATGGCGACCCTGCCAAAGAAGCGTTCAGGCAATCACTCACCACGATCCCATCGGTTAAATCGGTGGCACTTTCATCGAGCGTGCCCGGCGGAGGCAATCCGGGCGCCTATTCGGAAGTTGAAAACCAGAAGGGCGACATGCAGATTGCCAACCTCGAATTATATTTCGTTGATTTCGATTACATTCCCAACTATAGCATGAAAATGGTGGCCGGCAGAGCCTTCTCAAGAGATTTTAAAACCGACACCACACAGGCGATGGTGCTCAACGAAAGTGCCGTGAAACTTCTCGGCTATGCTTCGCCCGGCGATGCCGTTGGCAAGCGTTTTCGGCAATGGGGACGTGAAGGAAAGATAATCGGTGTGATGAAAGACTTCCACTTCCGCTCACTTCAGCAGGAAATAAAGCCATTAAGCATGCGCATTGAACCGAATGGCTGCCACCTCATCTCTGCAAACATCACGGGCAATAACGTTCCCGCCACGCTTGCGGCAATAGAGGAGAAATGGAAAACGCTTATTCCAAACAGGCCCTTTAATTATTTCTTTCTCGATGAATTTTTCGACAGGCAATATCGCAGCGAACAACGGTTTGGCAACCTGTTTTTAAACTTTGCCATACTCGCGATATTTATTTCCTGCCTTGGACTTTTGGGACTTGCCTCTTACAGCACCTACCAGCGAACACGCGAAATAGGCATCCGTAAAGTAATGGGAGCATCTGTGTCGGGCATCGTTCATCTCTTGTCTAAAGAGTTCCTGGCACTGCTGTTCATCGCCTTCGTGATCGCATCGCCCATTGCGTGGCTGGTGATGCACCGCTGGCTGGAAGATTTTTCATACCGTATCGGCATCCACTGGTGGATATTTATGGTATCTGGAATGATCGCCTTCCTAGTGGCAATTTTCACGGTGAGCTTTCAGGCCATCAGGGCCGCGTTGGTGAATCCTGTTATCAGCCTTCGTACCGAATAAGCGTATCAAATCTTTTCGAGAACCAGTACAACCTTGTTGAAGTCGGCTGCAGCATTGATGATCTTCATGAAAGGATCGTATTGTTCAACGGAGTAATAATGTCAATTTAACGCTTAAGGGTTTTTATTTATTTCAGTAAATTAAAATCGTTTATTTTGAGGCAAAAGATGAGATGACGAAACAGAAC
>CBIGXK010000067.1:0-13390 GCA_966193805.1 uncultured bacterium
CTGTACTATGTTCGTGTTAAAGCGTTGTTGATGTTTTAAACGACGGGTAGCTTTGTGTTCTATGTTTTTAGATTTGAATCACAAAAAATTGGAAGTTTACAACATCTCACTGGAGCTACTCAAGGAATGTTACTCGCTAACCAATAATTTCCCTGCTTCCGAACGGCACAATCTGACGCAACAAATAAGAAGAGCAGGATTGTCCGTCATATTAAACTTATCCGAGGGCGCGTCGAGAAAATCAGCAACAGAGCGAAAACGGTTTTATGAAATTGCGAGAGGCTCACTCACGGAACTGGATGCTGCACTAGAAGTGTCTGTGGCTTTGCATTACATAGAGCGAATAATAGCTGAACCCGTCGGCAAACTAATCGTGTCATGCTTTAAAAAGCTCTCGACAATGATGCAAACACTCAGCAAACAATAACATTGCCCATTGCCCATTGCCTACTGCCCATTGCCCGCGCTCCGCCCCATCGCCGCCACCCCACACTCCAACCACTCCGCGAAGTCGGCGGCAGAAGGCGTATAACCCTTCGTTCTTGTCAGCACCTTCTCTTCAGGAGAAACGATAGCATATTGAGGCTGCGACACGGCATTGAAATTCTCGGATTGAAACGTCGCCCACTTATCCCCCACCGTTACAATCTTCTTCTCAACGCCCGACTTTGTCGTAAACACCGTCTGGTCCGCCGCAGGCAGCAAACTGCGCTCATCCACGTACAGCGACACCACTATAAATTTGTTCCTCATGAGGTCCATCACCTTTTCATCGCGCCAAACATTCTCCTCCATCCTGCGGCAGTTGACGCACGCCCAACCGGTAAAATCTATCAACACCGGCTTCCCTTCCTTTTTAGCAAGCGCCACCGCTTCGTCGTAATCGCGCAGCGGCTCCACGCCCTGTTCGCAGTTTACGGGCTCGTGGTAAACACTGTAGCACAACGGCGGCGGAAATCCACTGATGAGCTGAAGATTCGCGGCACTTGTATTTGTAAGGCCGGGAACAAGGTAGAGCGTGAACCCACCGAACAACACAATGAACACCCATCTGGTGGGATTAATCTTTTGTAACGGGCTATCATGCGGAAACCTGATCTTCCCAAAGAGATACAGCACCAGCAGTATGCCGATTACCACCCACGCACCGATAAAGATCTCGCGCTTGATAACTCCCCATTGCTCCACCAGGTCGGCATTGGATAAAAACTTGATGGCCATCGCCACTTCAAGAAATCCCAGCACCACCTTCACGGACGTGAGCCAACCACCGCTCTTCGGCAATGACTGCAGCCAACCGGGAAACAGTGCAAACAAAGCAAAGGGAAGGGCCAACGCCAGTCCAAACCCGGCCAGTCCTGCTGTCAGCGGCCATGCGCCCTCGGCAGCAGTGCCCGCCAGCAGCGATCCCAGAATCGGCCCGGTGCAGGAAAAAGAAACGATCGCGAGCGTTAGCGCCATGAAAAAGATGCCGCCCACCGTACCCATGTTCGACCTTGCATCAATCTTATTGGCAAGACCCGCAGGAAGCCCTATTTCAAAAAAGCCAAAGAATGAAATGGCGAAGAAGATGAAGATGACGAAGAACAGCAGGTTCAGCCATACGTTCGTAGAAATATTATTGAGGATCTCCGGGCTCACGTTGCTCACCAGGTGAAAGGGAATGCTGAGCAGCACATAAATGAGGAAGATAAAAAATCCGTACATCACCGCGTTCCCAATGCCTTTCTTCCTGTCGTGCGCCTTTTTAGTAAAGAACGACACCGTAAGCGGAATCAGGGGGAACACACAGGGCGTCAGGAGCGCAATAAAGCCCCCGAGCAATCCCAACAGGAAAATACTCATCAGGCTTTTTCCACCCGCTTCATCGTCGCCGCAACCGCTCACAGGGTTATTCAGGTCGAGTGAGTTGATCCTGATGCGCACGCTCGATTCCACCCCGCCCTCGAGCGGCACATTGAACGACCAGGGCGTTAAAGGGTAAAATTCGTCGCCTTTGCCGTAGGTATAGCTGAATTTCCCGAGCAGCTTTGCCGGCACCTTGCCGTTAATCGTAATCGTTGTGGAAAAAGTTGCCGGCCCGCTGAACACTTTGAACTTCGCATTGTCGAACAGGGCGCTGGTAATGGTTACCGCTTCGCCCGAATCCGTAAATTCTTTCGGGGCCGTAACCGAAGAATCGAATTCGAGTTCGGTCGAACGAACATCGCTGATCACTTCATTCGGGCCATATAATTCCCATTCATGATTGCCGGGAGTGCTGAAGTTGAGCTGGTAAGTGCCGGTGTTAATTTTTTCACTGGTAACTTTCCATTCGAATGGACTCGGAGTATCCTGTGCAAGTGCAGATGCAGACAGAAGAAAGAAAAGAAAAAATAAGTTGAGAGCAGGGCAGCGTTTTAAAAATGACAGCATGGTTTCGTTATCAGGGTGAGCATTGATGAAAAAGGTCAAAAGTCATCCTTTAAAACTTAAAGAAAATATAAATGTCACGCTAAAACCGACGATGCCGAAAGCACGCTTTCTTTCGAAAAGAACAGCGACTGAAGGATGATCCTTCCGTCGGTGTTTCCCAATGCTGCTGAGCATGCTCTTTCAGGATGCGGCATCATACCGAACACATTTCTTTCTTTGTTAGCGATACCCGCGATGTTCCTGATGGCGCCATTATGGTTGGCCGCGGAAGTAATGTTTCCTTCAGCGTCGCAATATTTATAAATCACCTGGCCATTCGCTTCCAGTTCATCAAGCACCTGTTCGCGTGCAAAATATCTTCCTTCACCGTGTGCAATGGGTATCATCAGCGGTTTTTCGGCGCCCGCGCCTTTAAGGTAAACGTTCTTGCAAAGGAACTGCTGGTTAACATTTTGCAGCAATACCCCGGGCAGCAGGTGGGCCTCGCACAGTATCTGGAACCCGTTACAAACGCCGAGCACCTTGCCGCCTTTTTGAGCAAAACCGATAACGCTCTGCATCATCGGGCTGAACCTGGCTATGGCGCCGCAACGAAGGTAATCGCCGTATGAAAATCCACCGGGCAGCACGATGCAGTCATCCGTATTGAACATGCTGATATCCTTATCCTTGTGCCACAGCATGATCACTTCCTGGTTAAGGTCGTTCTGAAGCGCCTCCTGCATGTCCCTGTCACAATTGGATCCCGGAAATACTACGA
Organism: uncultured bacterium; assembly: GCA_966193805.1. Taxonomy (GTDB): domain Bacteria; phylum Bacteroidota; class Bacteroidia; order Chitinophagales; family Chitinophagaceae; genus Flavitalea. The sequence continues at coordinate 3,176 of CBIGXK010000067.1, forward strand.
TCCCAAATTTCATGCGTCTGAATTTTGCGCAAAGTTAGGAAGATTTGGGCGCTAACGTCCAATAACACATATAAATCGCGTAGGCAAAGGTGACCCAGTGAATGATCATCGGCAGCAGTCTTTTCTTTTCAGGATAGTAATACGCAGCGCCGTGGAAAGCAGCGAGTGGCAGCAGGCCGAATATCCAGTTCACATAATTCACACCACCGTTCACCAGGATGATGAAAATGCTCATGATGAGGAAGAGCAGCAGCAGGCTCCATCCTTTCCGGATCTGGATCAGCATCTTATTGAGATTGCTTTGCACATAGTAGCCGCCGATAATAAACGGCACCACCAGCAGTATAATGCTGACGGTGATGAAGAAGGAAGTTGGCATCGCCGGAAAATCTATCCTTATCGACGGAACCAGGTATTTCCAGTTCCATTTATTGGTGAACAGGGGTTCAAGCGCCAAAAAGTAATAGGGCGTGGTCAACCCGAGGAAGCCCGTCACCCATTCCCTTATCCTGAACGGGCGCATAATAAATAAAGTGAAAGGCATCATCAGCACATAGATCACAGCGGGCTCATACAACAGCGTAATGAGACCCACCATCACCCCGATATTAAAAATACCCACCAGCGGGCGGTTGGTGTTGTAGAGGTTCACCATGCGGTAAAACATCAGGATGAGCAGCGTGTTGGCAATAAGCGGCGCAGAAAAATAGTTCCATTCCACGAACAACGACGACAGCAGCATGTAGGCCATCCCCGGCAGGTAATTCGGCTTTGGCAGCATTTTCTGGTCGATGGTGATCCTGTTCAGCAAGGACGCCTGGACACAAATCAGGAAAAATGCGGTGAGGCCATAAACGAATGCGGGTAAATGCAGCGGCTCAAGCACACGGAGCAGCAACTCATACAGGTAATGATCTTCCGGCTGCGACAGCGGCGGCGAGGGCCTGAGCAGGATACCGAATTTTAATACAAGACCGAAGACCAGTAAGAGAAGACTGTTGCCGGGATTTTTTTGTCTGAAAATACCTACCACTCGCCTGTCATTTAGAAATCAATTTTAGCGAAAATAAGGTAGTTCCTGAACTGGCACGGCATCACCATGCTTCGCGCGCTGATCTGCTTACCGAACCGCGGCATGAATTCGATGCTCCGGTCAAGATTGCGTAAAGTGGGGTAACGGGTGATCTTTCCTTCGGGGCCGATGCTTTGATCGTTCAGCAACAGCGTTCTCCTTTCATAAAGATTGAAGAGGAAATGTATTTCTCCGCCCGTATTCATAATCTGGTGCGAAATGAGCGCATCGGTCTGGTCATCAAACTGGCTCTTGGTGATTACGTTGCTCCACTCGAGGCTGTCCACCTTATTGAATGAAAGCACCACAATGTTTTCGGAATGATAGCGGGTGGGCTGTGATCCCCAGCGGTGCCAGGGCGCGCCAAAAGAATTATAGTAGGGCGAATAATAATAGCTGTTGAAGGGCGACGACCACGGATTATTCCATCCCAGGTAATCCCACCGGTTAAACGGACCGCCGCCGCGGGAGGATGTGTACATGGACTCTGCAATGAGGACGTAACCGCCGTCTTTGCGGATAATAATGTTCTTGATGAAGTAATCGTTGAAAGCTATTCTCAGGTTGGCATCCTGTCCTTTTGCCTCCGCGCGCAGCTCTTCGTTAAACGGCAGAATGCGCTCTCTCACAATCTGCGATGAACCCCGATCCCAGATCACCGTGTACAATCCTTCGATGTTGCCTCTCTTTTGTTTGTAAAAAAGTGCGGTGAACAGGTAACGTTTGTTCGTATTGTCGATCTTGATCCTGACGTCGTCGAGAACGCGGCTGCCGCTTTTCATGTCGTGCAGGGAAAACTCGCCGGCGCCGGCATCTTTGGTCACGAGGATAAGGTTGGTGACGAAATCGCCGCCGCCTTTCCTGACATACTTTCCGAACACCAGGTTGCCTTCATTGTCGAGCAGGAAGTCGGTGAAGTAATCGTTCCTTTCTTCCATCGGCATCGACAACCGGCGCTTTTCCTTCAGGTGAAGGGTTTCATCGAACAAAAGCGTGGTAAAGATGAAATTCTTCTGGTTACGGCTGTTGATCTTGAAGATCATCACCTGTTTCTTATCATCGCTGTACGTGGTGGTGTAGATCTTGTTGTTGGCGGACCATCCGATGCGCGTGGTGTCGAGTTCGAGCGGGTCCGACATGCTTTTGCCTTCACTGTCTATCTTCACGGCCATGCAATACAGGATGCTTTTGCGCTGGAATTGGTAGATCATCCAGGCAAAATCGGGATAGGATATGAAATCAACGTTTATCCACCGTTCGTCCTCTCCCACCGGCACCTTCTTTATCAGTTTCATGTCGCCGCTGTACACCGAAATGTTGCCCTCGTTCCGGTTGTTCTTGAAAACAAGTATGTTGTTCCCAACCTTTCCAATAATATCAAAGTTGGTGCGTTTATTGTCATCACGTTCCGGCTCGGAGTAAGAGATTTTCTGTCCGACCGCCGAACAGAAAAGGGTAAATACGGCAAGAAACGACAGGATGAGTTGTTTGTACTTCATGGACACATTTTGCGAAATGAAGTTATGAGAAATAAAGAAGGTAAGTGACTGTAAACACTTCAATTAAATGATTTTTAAGATAAATTATCTTTTCCCTATAACTTTGTTTTTGTGGGTAAAAATACCAACCAGGTAACCGCAGCTGGGCTATTAATCGCGCTGGGCATTATTTACGGGGATATAGGCACTTCTCCTCTCTACGTTTTCAACGCAATTATCGGTAACCGGGTTATTAATGAGAGTGTTATCATTGGGGCCCTTTCCTGCATCATCTGGACCCTTACACTCCAAACAACCATTAAATACGTGGTAATGGTGCTGCGGGCCGATAACCGGGGTGAAGGAGGAACCTTCGCACTCTACGCATTGGTACGCAGGCGAAAACGATGGCTGGTGATACCGGCTATGGTAGGCGGCGCCGCGCTGCTGGCCGATGGAATCATTACCCCGCCCATCTCTATCACATCAGCGGTTGAAGGATTACGTGAGCTTCCTGCTCTGCGCTCGCTGGGACAAACTGATAACAATATCGTTATCATCGTATTAAGCATTCTTTCTGCTTTTTTCTTTCTTCAGCAATTTGGAACCGCGTCTATCGGGAAGCTTTTCGGTCCCATCATGTTGGTTTGGTTTACCATGCTTGCGGTACTTGGCGTTTACCATGTGTTCGACGATCCATCCATCTTCAAAGCCGTCAACCCTTATTACGCGATAGACTTTGTTTTATATTATCCCGGCGGCTACTGGCTACTGGGCGCCGTCTTCCTGTGTACCACAGGGGCGGAGGCCCTGTACTCCGACCTCGGTCATTGCGGCCGCGAAAACATACGAGCGTCGTGGGTGTATGTAAAAACCTGCCTTCTGCTCAATTATTTTGGCCAGGGATCATCGCTGCTGGCCAATCACGACAACCAGTTGATTACGCCTGAGTTCCGCGCACAGCTCGGCATCAATGCGTTTTACGACCTGATGCCGCAGTGGTTCATCATCCCCGGTGTGGTGATCGCCACCTCGGCGGCCATCATCGCGAGCCAGGCAATGATCTCGGGATCGTTTACGCTCATCAGCGAAGCCATCCGCCTTAACCTCTGGCCGAAGCTTAAAATAAGGTATCCTTCCGAAGAAAAGGGGCAATTGTTCATCCCGGCCATTAACATGATGATATTCGTTGGCTGCGTGGGCATGGTGCTGTATTTTAAGGAAAGTACCCGGATGGAGGCAGCATACGGCCTGGCGATCATCGTTACCATGCTCACCACAACCATTCTCTTCTCCAATTTCATGGTGGCCAGGCGGGTGAAACCGCTGTACATTTACATATTCCTGGTGTTTTTCTTCATCATAGAGTGCGGGTATCTCATTGCGCTGATGCAGAAGTTCACGCACGGTGGTTACATCACGCTGATACTCGGAGGATTTATGTTCTGCGTAATGTATGTATGGTTCCGCAGCCGCCGCATCAAAAACCGCTACGTCGAATTTGTGCGGCTGGAACATTACATACCGCAGATACAGGAGCTAAGCAATGATAAGACCGTTCCCAAATACGCCACGCACCTCGTTTACCTTACCAGCGCCAATAATCCGAAGGAGATCGAACACAAGATCATTTATTCGATACTCAACAAAAAGCCCAAGCGCGCGGATATCTACTGGCTGGTCCATGTGGATACGCTCGACGATCCCTACACCTGCGAATACAAGGTGGATCACATAATTCCGAACGACATCATCAGGGTAGAGTTCAGGCTCGGTTTTAGAGTGGAACCGAAGGTGAACCTGATGTTCAGGAAAGTAGTGGCCGAACTGGTGGCCAACAAGGAGGTGAACATCACCAGCCGGTACGAATCGCTCGAAAAAAATAATGTGGTGGGAGATTTTCAGTTCATTGTAATGGAGAAGTACCTGAGCCAGGATAACGAGCTGCCTTTCCTGGAGCGCATCATTATGAAATTATATTTCTGGATCAAGGAGGTGAGCCTGTCGGAGGAAAGAGGTTTTGGATTGGATACGGCTAACGTTACCGTTGAAAAGTTTCCGTTGATTGTGGCGCCGGTGACGACTACGTTGCTGAAGCGGGTGTTTGAGCGGGAGGAGTGAGTCGTGAAACGTCTCACGCTATCGGCACCACCTCTCCCCTGTTCTTCCTTATCCTTTCAGGAATCGACGCAACAATTTCTTTCTTAAAAATCTCTACTAACTTCTTCTTTACAAAGTCCCGATGCACAACAAGACTCACCTCCCTCATGGGAGCAGGATGCTTAAACTGCCGCAGCAACTGCAACTGCGAAGGCCGCAGATCCATTGTCGCCAGTTCAGGCAAAATCGTGATGCCATCATTCAGCTCTACCATACGGCGCAGCGTTTCAACACTACCCGCTTCATATTCAAAATAACTTCCCTCCCGGCTCGCCTTCTGCAATTCGCACAAATTCATGATCTGCGACCTGAAGCAATGCCCTTCTTCCAGCAACCACAGCTTGTGCGGATCTATATCTTTCGATAAAAGATAGGTCTTCCTGAACAACGCATTCTTTTTCGAAACGTACGCCACCAGCTTCTCATAGAACAATACCTGCTCGCTGATGCCCTTTTCATTCAGCGGCGTAACGAGTATGGCAACGTCGAGCCGCCCCTCACGCAGCCGTGCGATGATCTGCTCGGTGGTGAGTTCGGTCACGATCACTTTTACTTTTGGATACTTATCGGTGAACGATTGCACAAACAAAGGCAGCAGGTAGGGCGCCAGCGTGGGAATGATGCCCACCTTCAACTCTCCCGAGTGAATGCCCTGCCGGGCATCAACAATGTTTTTCATGACGTCGAGCTCCGCGAGTATCTTTCTTGCCTGCGCAATGATCTCCTTCCCGCTTTCCGTGGGAATCACCGGTTGCTTGCTGCGGTCGAATATTTTCATGCCGAGCTCCTGTTCCAGCTTGTGCACCTGCATGCTTAATGTAGGCTGGGTGATGTTGCAGAACTCCGCCGCCTGCGCAAAATGCCGGAAATTATCAATGGCGACCACATAGCTGAGTTGGACGAAGGTCATAGATGTTTTCTATAGAAAGGCAAAGTTAATAGAAATCGGCAAGCGGCAACCTGGCTCACTCCTCCAAACTCACCCGTGTCTTTCCCACTTTCAACTTATACCCCACGCCTACTTTCAGTGCGAGGTTTTCCTTTTCATGACTTACCGGGAAGCCGAAGCAAACAGGAAAATCATATTCGTTCACCGCCTCTTTAATGATTTCTTCCACGGTTTTGCCGAACGGGCGCTCCGTATCTTTGCTGTCGGTGAAGCCGCCAACGATTAACCCCCCGAGCTTGTCGAACTTTTTCGCCCGTTTTAATTGCAGCAGCATCCGGTCGATGTTGTATAGATATTCACCTGTGTCTTCGAGAAAAAGTATTTTTCCTTTTGTCTTAAACTCCGACGAGGTGCCGATGCAATGCGACACCAAAGCCAGGTTTCCACCCACCAGCTCTCCAACAGCCTCTCCTTTTCTGTTCAACCGATGGGCGGCTTCATGATAAATGATCTTCTTTCCTTCAAGCGCATCACGCAGGCTCAGCAAAAACCGGTTATTCTTTTCCGGATCGTTAAAGGCGCCCGCCATCGGCGCATGCATCGTTGAAATTTTATGGTTGGAATAAATATGCGCGTGCAGCACGGTGATGTCGCTGAAGCCGATGATCCATTTCGGCTGCTGTTTAAACTGTTTAAAATCGATCTGGTCAATGATCCGTGTAACGCCGTAGCCTCCGCGTCCGCAGAGAATTGCTTTGACTGAATCATCATCCAGCATGCGCTGGAAATCCTCCAGCCGCTCTGCATCGGAACCGGAAAAATAGTTTGACGACGTTGAGCCTACCGTCGCTCCCAGTATCACATTGTATCCCCATTCGTGCAGGGCGTCGAGGCAGGACCGTACTTTTTCAAGAGGCATGTAGCCTGCAGGACAAACAATTCCGATGGTATCACCTTTCTGCAGGTATGGAGGAACTTTTACCATTTGCTGTTATATTTCTTCGAGTGTGCATGACTGTTGTGCTACTTTCAGCCTGTGCCGTACGCCGCATTTCAGTGCATAATTATTGATCTGATGGCCAACCGGAAAATCGAAACAAACCGGGTAGTTATATTTGGCAACTTTGTCGAGAACAATACTTTGCAGCGGAAATCCGAATTCCTCTCCGGGATCGTCGGGTTTAATTTTAAAACCGCCCACGATGAGTCCCTTTAATCGCGCCAGTTTGCCGGTGCGCTGCAGGTTCCAGAACATGCGGTCGATGCTGTACAGGTATTCGCCGGTATCGACCACAAATAATATTTTACCGTCTGTTGAAATATTAGACTTCGTACCCGACATGCTCTCTATCGATTTCAAATTTCCTCCCACCAGCACGCCTTCCGCGGCACCGAATTTATTGTACGGCGACGGAACGATGGGATAATATATTTTCGAGCCGGTTAATGCCTCCTGGATGGAAATGATCGTTTGCTTTTGTTCTTGGGGGGCGGTGTTCCAGTCGTCGGGAAAGCTGTTGCACATTTTAGAATGAATGGAAGCTATTCCGAAGTTCTGATTGATATGTGCGTGGAGGAAGGTAATGTCGCTGAAGCCGATGATCCACTTCGGCTTTTTGATAAATCGTGAAAAATCGAGGCGGTCGATGATCCGGATGACGCCGTAGCCACCGCGGGCGCACATGATCGCTTTCAGTGAATCATCGTCGAGCATGTTTTGAAGGTCGGCGCGCCTTTCCTCGTCGGTGCCGCCGAATCCAAAAAATTTTTTGCCGATGGTTGCGCCGATTTGGATTTTTAGTCCCCAGCCCTGTATTTGCTGCACCGATGGCTGTATTTCCTGGTGGGTGATGTACCCGGCGGGAGATGTAATGCCGATGGTGTCGCCTCGTCGTAAATAGGGAGGAATTTTCATTGGAGGGTCGTCGTTTTTGTGAAACGCGGATGCGAGGGGCAGTAACGCTCCGGCACCTGTCAACGACGAAAGAAATCGCTTACGGTTCATAGGATAAACTTAAAAGTTATAAGTTATAAGTTAAAACTTGTTTCCCCCGCCGGCGGGGGTGGCGCGAAGCGCCGAAGGTGGACTTTTGCCCATTGCCAATTGCCCATTGCCCCTCCTGTCTCACGTTTTCGTTTCCCCCGCCGGCCGGGGCGAAGCGCCGGGGGTGGACCCGAAGACATGAGACCGCAGAGGGTTTTCAGTTTTAACTTTTAAGTTCTCAGTTTTGCCCGAAGGGCAACAGTTTCCCCGCCGGCGGGGGTGGCGCGAAGCGCCGGGGGTGGACTTTTGCCCATTGCCCTCTCCCGTCTCCCGTCTCCTCCCGTATATTTGCACTTCAATAAAACTATTAATGACTGATTATAAACGAATACTGGTAACAGCAGCACTACCCTATGCAAACGGCCCGCTGCACATCGGCCACCTCGCCGGCTGCTACATACCCGCCGATATTTACGTCCGCTACCAGCGCCAGCAAAAACGCGACGTGAAATTCGTGGGAGGCAGCGACGAACACGGTGTGCCCATCACCATACGCGCCCTGAAAGAAGGCGTGAGCCCGCAACAGGTGGTTGACAAATACCACGCAATGATCAAAGAGAGCCTCAACGAAATGGGCATTTCGTTCGACATCTACTCGCGTACCAGCAACAAAACTCACCACGAAACTGCTGCTGCATTTTTCAAAAAACTGTATGACGACGGTCTCTTTGAAGAAAAAGAAACCGAACAGTATTATGACGAAAAAGCAAAAGTGTTCCTCGCAGACAGGTACATTACGGGCACCTGTCCTATCTGCGGCAACCCATCCGCCTACGGCGACCAATGCGAACGCTGCGGCTCAACACTCAGCCCGGAACAACTCATCAACCCCAGATCCACGCTCAGCGATGCCGTGCCTGTCATCCGTAAAACCCGGCACTGGTACTTCCCGTTGCAGAACTACGAACCATGGCTAAAGCAATGGATCCTCGAAGAACACAAGGAATGGAAAAATAATGTTTACGGACAGTGTAAAAGCTGGCTGGATAACGGATTGCAGCCTCGTGCCATGACGCGCGACAGCAACTGGGGTGTAAAAGTACCCCTGCCCGATGCAGAAGGAAAGGTGCTGTACGTATGGTTCGACGCGCCCATCGGCTACATCAGCGCCACTAAAGAGCTCACCAGCCAGTGGGCCGATTACTGGTGCCGGGAAGACACGAAGCTGGTGCATTTTATCGGTAAGGATAACATTGTGTTCCATTGCATCATATTTCCTGCGATGCTGCGGGCACATGGCAATTTTGTGTTGCCGGATAATGTACCCGCCAACGAATTCCTGAACATCGAGAGTCAAAAAGTGTCTACCAGCAGGAACTGGGCCGTGTGGGTGCATGAGTACCTCAAAGATTTTCCGGGCCAGCAGGATGTTTTGCGCTACGTGCTGTGCAGCAACGCGCCCGAAACAAAAGATAACGACTTCACGTGGCGGGATTTCCAGGAACGGAACAACAGCGAACTGGTCGCTATCTTCGGAAACTTCATCAACCGCACGATGGTGCTGATGCACAAGCTGTGCAAGGGCAAGGTACCGCCACTGCATGCCGGGATAATGGATGACGCCGACCGGCAACTGATCAGTGACATTGCCGAGGCAAAGACGAAAGTCGAAAAGTCATTGGAGCAGTACCGCTTCCGCGATGCGCTTTTCGAAGTGATTGACCTGTCGCGCAAGGGAAATAAATATATGCAGGACAAACAGCCGTGGATCGTGGCGAAGGAAGTCGAAAAAGATCCTTCGAAACAGCAGTTGATTGATAATTGCCTTCACCTGTGCCTGCAACTGACGGCTAACCTGGCCATTCTTATTAATCCCTTCCTGCCCGGCACCACGAAGAAAATCCAGCACATGCTGAAGGTGGTGGATAAGATGCTGGATTGGGAAAATGCGGGTAAGCAGAAGTTGCTGAGCGTTGGCTACTCGCTTCGTGCGCCTGAACTGTTATTTAGAAAAATAGAAGACGAAGAAGTGGAAAGGCAAGTACAAAAATTGCTGCAGGGGCAGGCGAATATTGCCGAAGCGCCGGCGGAGACGCCAGTGGAGCGCGCGCCTGTTAAGCCGGAAATAGTGTATGATGATTTCGCGAAACTTGACCTGCGCACGGGGCGGATCATTACAGCCGAAAAAGTGGAGAAGGCGGATAAACTCTTGAAGCTGGAAATTGATCTTGGCTTTGAAATACGAACCATTGTTTCGGGCATTGCGATGCATTTTAAGCCTGAGGAAATTGTTGGCAGGCAGGTAGTGGTGGTGGTGAACCTCGCTCCCAGGAAGATGAGGGGTATTACCAGTAATGGGATGATATTAATGGCAGAATCCGGGGGTAAGTTATATTTTGTGAATCCGGATGAGGAGGTGGAGCCTGGTGCGGCTGTGAGCTGAGCGGGAGGCGGCAATGGGCAAAAGTCCACCCCCGGCGCTTTGCGCCACCCCGCCAGCGGGGAAGCGAGATAATAATTTCTTAAAACAAAAAAAATCCCCTCCATGAGGGATGGATCAGGGGTGGGTTGAAAAGACGAGAAATTTGAGAGCTTTCAAACGTGAAACGGGAGACGTGAGACGTGAGAGGGT
>CBIGXK010000068.1:0-13357 GCA_966193805.1 uncultured bacterium
TTATAGGATTTTAGTAACCAACAAAGCCTTTATGAACACCGCAGCCACATTTTTTTGAGGTACCGCCCATACGGCTACCAGCACTGCAGCTAGCGGCTAAAACAGTAATAAAAAGTAACAAAAAAAACATCCGGTGCCTGGTCATTTCCATACTTTGGTCTCCTAAATTAATCTATTTTACATCAAATAAAGTACCCCAAATTGATTCAAAATGAGAAAAATAGCAATTGTAAGAAAAAACCCTTACTGCTTTTTTCGCCGCTCGACTGGGGTCTGGGCCACACTACCCGTTCGCTCCCCATTTTGAGGGAATTTCTCCACTATGGGTTTGAAATTATAGTAGCCTGTAACTCAATACAAAAACTCATTTTGGCCGCCGAGCTTCCCAACCTGGCTTTTACGGCCCTGGAGGGATACAACGTAAATTATCCGCGTAACGGCGCCGGATTCCGGTGGAAAATCGGCTCCCAGCTAATCAATATTTTGACCAAAGTCAAGCACGAAAACCAGTGGGTATGCAAGTTTACGGCCAGCCATGCCGTCGATTTGATCCTTTCCGACAACCGGTACGGCTTTCACCACCCCGCTGTTCCGTCGGTATTCATCACCCACCAGTTGGCGCCGAAAACCGGGTTAGGAAGGAAATCAGACGCGCTCGTCCAACGGTTTCTTTACCGTCACATCAATAAATTTACGGAGTGCTGGATACCGGATGTGCAGCAAGCGCCAAGCCTTTCCGGCGAACTGTCGCACACGCAGAAACTACCACACACCGCCATTCAATACATCGGGCAGCTCACACGATTTCATGAAAACATTTCTATTGCAACTGAAGATAATTTATTGCTGCTCGTTCTCTCAGGACCGGAACCGCAACGTACCATTTTTGAAAATATCGTGCTGCAACAATTACCGGCTGCTCCATACAAAACCATTGTTGTTCGCGGACTCCCCGCAGCAAAACAACAGCCGAATCCGGTCGATAGTGTTGTATTTTACAATCATCTCGAGGCCGAACAACTGAATGATCTTGCATTGAAAGCGCAATATGTTCTCTGCCGGCCCGGTTACACGTCTTTGATGGACATGCTGTCGCTGAAGAAAAAAATGATAGTAGTCCCCACACCGGGTCAAACAGAACAGGAATACCTGGCAGGGCATCTGTCGAAGAATAAAATAGCCGTATCGTTTAAACAGAAGAATTTTGATTTGCGCAATGCGCTCGCAACGGCGGCGCATTATTCATTCAATAATTTTCAGACGAATACAACCGCTTACAAAGGTGCCATCGGTGAAATCGTGTCCCGTGTTTGTGCAACAAGCAACGTTAGTTCCTGACGATCTTTGATGTGAAGCTTATATTTTCTCCGTGCACGCTCAGGAGGTACATGCCTGCCGGCAGATCGCTTGCGCTGAATTTGACTTCCGAATTCCCAGGGCCAAATACTGAACTGGAACGTTTCAATACTTTTCCGGTCATGTCGGAGATGGTGACGACGATCTTTTGCGACTTATTTAAATTGATGAATGCGGATATTTCGTTTACGAACGGATTGGGAGAAACGGCCACTGCCGGTCCATTTCCTTCTTTGTTCAATACCCTTTTTATTTCAAAATAATTCTTCGATCCGTCGATGTCGGTTTGCAGTAACCTGTAATAATTGATTCCTTCGAGTGGAAATTTATCTGTAAAGGAATAAGCTTGTTCGCCGGCGTGGTCTTTTGCGCCCGGAAGGGTAACAAGAGGAACGAAGCGCTGGCCGTTGCCCGCGCGTTCGATAGTGAATGAAGCATTGGCTTTTTCGTCGGTGGTTGTCCACGCAATTTTCACCGTGCCATCATTTATCCATGCGGCATAATCTTTCAAAGATACCGGAAGCACTGCGCTTTGCGCCTGGTAGAACCAGCTATAGATATTTTCACTTGTATTTTGATAACTGCTGGTTGTTGTGTTGTAAACCGCTTTAAAGTCGGGATTATATGCCCTGCTCCAGGCATCGTGCCACAGCGTATCACTACAGCTATACAACGAAGGTGTTTGGCTCGAAGTTCTCTTATAAAGCATTGTGTATCTCGGCGGCTCATGACCCGGAACCGCTTTAATCGCATTTACCCAGCCCAGTGGCACTTTAAGTGCAGGGCCATATCCGCAATTGTCGCCTTCACAATACACGAACCATGTTTTTAATTTTGCCTGCCCAATGTATTTCGCATCTATACCGCGTTCGGTATTATTGATGTGATCAACTTGCGAGCATAAGGAAACAGGCATAATGGCCGCAACTCTTTTTGCTCTTGCCAGGCTGCTCGCAGCATACTCCGTAATCATATTGGCGCCGTTGCTTAATCCTGTAAGATATATTCGGCGCGAATCAATGCGGTAATGATCCTCAACATAGTCTATTATCTTTTCCACTTCATCACCACTGGGAAAATGATCGGGCGTACCCGAAACAAGACGCGTATACTCATTGAATTGCGGGCTGATAACAATAAACTCCTTTTTTTCCCCGCCTATCATCGGGCTGAATAAAGAAGATTCTCTTTCTACTCTTCCTGGTATTGAAAGATGCGTGGCCAGGTCGCCACCTCTGTCCTTAAACAACCTGCACAAATTGGAGGGAGTACCATTACCCCGCGAAGCGTATCCGTGAAAAAATATTATTACCGGGTATTCTTTTGAGGCGTTTGCCGGTAAATTGTAACTGGCAGGCAGATGTTCGAGCAGTCCGTTAAAAAAATGATTGCCGATATCCAATCCGCTAATCATTTTTTGGCTGATATCATAAAAATTCCACAGCGGGCTCCACGGACTGGTGGTGCCGTAATTCTCACAATCATAATTCGTGGTAATAACCTGGGCGAACGAAACTCTACAAGAAAATAACACTACGGTCAATAAACCGCATTTCATAAGATTCCTCAACATGACGCTTTATTTGGGTGATCGAACTCATGGAATTGGAATCAAAATGTGTCTTAGAAAGGAATATTTGGATAAGCGTAGAGCGTGTAAAATAGAACGTTTTTCTCAGTTTATCAATAGAAGTCGTTCGATACCCTCTATTTATTTCATTTTTTTACTAACCGTTGAACAATATTCAAATTCTCTCCCGACACTTTAAGAAAGTATATCCCCGCAGGTAACCTGCTGGCGCTCAGCCTCACCTCCGATGTTCCCTGCGCATATACACCTGTAACCGACTGAACGACCCTGCCCGTCATATCGGCTAAATTGATATATAATCGCTGCTGCCGGTCGACAGAAACATGCGCAAGCAATTCCGCGCCGAAAGGATTCGGATTCACCGACACCGTTAAAGGCGGAACAACATTACCCGGCATCTCATCATCCAATTCACTGTTCAACGCAAGCGGCGACGATGCCGCGGTGTTCACCTGCCGGATGAACCATTGATACATGTTCAGGTTAATACCATCATTCGCCCCTACGGCGCCGGTAGGCGTATAATTATAGCTCACTTTAAAGTTGGGATCGAAGGCACGGCTCCAGGCATCGTGGAAGAGGCTGTCGCTGCAATTGTAAAGCGTGGCGGGGTTGATATTTCTTAGCCGGGTGTAACGCGGCTTTACGGCGCCGGGTACCTTCCTGATGCTATCCACCCATTTATTCGAAACATTTAGGATGGGACCGCTGCCGCAATTATCCGATTCGCAATACACGAACCACGTCTTCAGTTTGGCCAGTCCGATATTCTTTGCAAATATTCCTTTCGATGAATTATTAATATGGCCCAGTTGCGAACACAATGCAACGGGCATGATAGCCGCCACTCGTTTAGCTCTTGCCACACTGCTTCCTGCATATTCAACGATCATGTTGGCGCCATTGCTGTATCCCGTCAAATAAATTCTTTTTGGATCGATGCGATAACGCGCAACAACGTAATTAATCACGTTCTCCACCTGCTTTGCACTCGGGAACGCATCTTTAACGCCTGGCTGAAGCCGCACGTATTTATTGAATTGAGGCGTCACCACGATGTATTCGTAGGTAACACCATTGTACACTTGCTTGAGATTTGTGGTGTTTCGCTCAACGCGGCCGGGAAATGTTTTATGCCCCGCCGAGTCGCCGCCCCTGTCTTTAAACAAACGGCACAACTCAAGCGAGCTTCCGTACCCACGCGATGCGTAGCCGTGAAAGCTGATGATGACAGGATATTTCTTCAACTTGTTCGCCGTTAAATAATAACTCGACGGAAGGTATTCCATCATCCCGTTGAAATAATTATCACCGCCGATGTTCAACCCCGAAACCTTCTTCATTTTCATGTTGTAGAAGTTCCAAAGCGGGTTCCATAAATATTTTTTTCCGGTGCTGGTAGTAATGGGATATCTGCTGTCGTAGTTGACGCAACTTGCCTGAGAAAGGACATCCCGGGAAATCAATGTGACAAAGAGGACAAGCAAGAATTTTTTTAAAATTCCGATCATGACTTAGTGGTTGGGTTAAAGAGAAAGTTTCAGGATCGGATGTGGTCTTCGAGGATAAAAAGCTCTACTAATTTAGGGTATTTCTATTCAGATTTAGGATAATCAAAAAAATAAAACTCGTTATTTTTCGGCTGAAAGGCAGACCAGTCGGGGATGTGACACTTTACGGCAAAAATGCTGCAGGTGGGCATGTTGTCTATCCGCGCGTCGGAAATGAGGTTGGCGTATGCGGTAATGCCGTTATTGTGTGAGAAGACAGCGATGGTGTTGGCGGCAGGAGGAGCGTTCCTGATGGTTTGGGTAAAAACGGCCGGACCGGCCATGTATAAATCGGGTACAATTTCTATCCTGTCCGGTTTAATGCCGTACGCTTTGGCGAAGTATTCGGCGGTCGACCGGGCCCGCGTGGCGGGACTGGACATGAACGCATCGATATTGATCTTCTTTTTAAGAAGCCTTTTTGCCATTTCGGGCGCGTTCTTCTTACCCCTTTCGTTCAGGGGCCGCTCCTGGTCGCCGATAGCGAAGTTTTCCCAACTGCTTTTTGCGTGCCTTATCAATAATAGCGTTTTCATTCATACAACCTAAAGGCCCGTTGAATTTATGTAATTGATGAGGGATGCGGTGTTTTTCACTTTCAGCTTTTTAAGAATGTTGTGGCGGTGCACCTCCACCGTTTTGATCGAAATGGCCAGGCGGTCGGCAATTTCTTTGGACGAAAGACCGTCACGGATCTGGTTGATCACTTCGATCTCCCTTTCGGAAAGCTGGTTAAGGCCGGCGGCGGTATCTTCCTCATTCAGCATCTGATCGGATAAGATGTTCTTTACCTCCTGGCAGATGTAGGTGTTGCCGTTGTAAACGTCCATGATGGCGTCGAGCATTTCCTGGCGGGGTGAGTTTTTGGTGATGTACCCCTTGGCGCCCATCCGCAGCATTTTTTTGGCATAGGCCGGTTGAGAGTGCATGGATACGGCAATCACTTTTGAGCCGGGCGACTGCTTACGGATCATCTTCAGCACGTCAAAACCGTTCAGGGGCGTCATGTTGATGTCGAGCAAAACGATATTCGGCCGCTTGTCGCGGGCAATATCGATGGCTTTTTGACCGTCACCCACTTCAGCAATCACTTCAAAGTTTTCATTTCTTCCTAGGAGGAAGGACCAGGTCTCCCTTATGAGTGTGTGATCGTCAACGATGAGTACTGTTATTTTTCCCATGGGTATATGTTTTAGAGAGGAATTGAAATTTTAACTGTGCAACCGCTGCCGGGTGCGCTGATAATATCCACATCGCCGTTGTGCACCTCCGCCCTGCTGGTAATGTTCATCAGGCCAATGCCCTTCATTCTTTTTCGCGGATCGAAGCCCACTCCGTTGTCGGTAATGGTAATTACCAGTTCATTTTTGTGGATAGCCAGCTTTATCTCCGCTTCCGTGGCTTTTGAATGTTTCAGAATGTTGCTCACCTGTTCCTGAACGATCCTGAAAGCCATCAACTGCACTTTGTCCGGGATCAGGGCCTTCGCTATGCCACTGGTTTTTAACCGGATGTTGATCTTTTGTGAGATCTTGAGGTTATCCAGCATTTCAGCGATGGCTTCTTTTATGCCGATGTCGCCAAGTGAAGGCGGTACCAGCGATTTGGACAGGCCCCTGATCTCTTCGATGGCGCTTGAAATGTTTTCGTGGCTCTTCAGGATCAGCTCCTCGCTGATGTCTTTTTCCGTCAGCGCCATGTCAAGATACATTTTTGTTGTGGTAAGTATCTGGTTGATGTTGTCGTGCAACTCCCTGCCTATTTCGGCTCTTTCTTTTTCCTGGGCCATGATGGTGGCCTCAGTGACCACTTTTTGCCGGGCAATGCCCTGCGCCGCCAGCTCGTCCTGCAATTTTTTTCTTTCGGTGATGTCCATCATCGCGCCGATCATGCGGTAAGGTTCGTGCTTGTCGTTAAGCAAAATGAAACCGCGGTCGAACACCCATTTTTCCGTTCCGTCCGAACAGATGAACCGGTATTCGTCCTGCCAGCTTTCAATACCCTTGCTGATGTGTTTATGTACTTTCGACAATACCCGTTCCCTGTCGTCGGGATGGATATGCACCTCCCACCAGTCACCCTCATCATCGATCTCTTGCTGGCTGTAGCCAAAAAGTGACCTGACCGCATCGTTCCACAGCACGCTGTCGGAAACGAGGTCCCAGTCCCAGATGGCATCGTTGGTGGCTTTTGAAACGATGTTGAACCGCTCGATGCTGATCCGCAGGGACTGTTCTATCTTTTTTCGGTCGGTAATATCCCGGCTGATGCCTACCAGCCCGATAACGTTATTGTCATCTTCCTGCAGCGGCACCCTGGTGGTGAGCAGCCATCGTTTTTCGCCATCATGGGTAATGATGTATTCTTCTTCATTGATGAGCGCCTCGCCGGTGTTGAACAAACGGCTGTCGTTTTTAAGGACCTCGGCGGCCGCCTTCTCATCTATGTATTGGGTAATCGTTTTGCCGATCGCCTCTTCCTCGGATTCGGCGCCGATCAGGTTGAGTTGCGCCCGGTTGGTGAGGATGAATCGCGATTGGTTGTCTTTTACATATATGGAATCCGGAAGATTGTCGATGAGTGTGCGGAGGAGGTATCGCTCGCGCGTAAGCTTTTCCTGGGCCTCGATTTTTTCCATTTCGGCCCGCTTCGTTTCGCTGTGGTCCGTGCCCAGGCATTGCAGACCGGTAACTTCCTCGTTTTCGGTGATGGCGCAGAATTCCCACCGGATCCAGAATATGGCGCCGTCGCCCCGATTTTTCCTGAGGTCCACGCATACTGTTTTGCCCGGGTTCGAGAGCGCCTCGCTCATGGCATCCTTGTACAGGAAATGGTCGACAGGATAGACGGTTTGTTCAAAACTGGTGTTGATATCGTCGGGCGATTTGAAGAAAATCTTCTTGTACAGCTCATTCGCGTACCTATACTTGCCCCTTGTGTCGATGGCAATGTGATAAATGCTACCGGATTTGTGAAGGAATAAGGTGAGATTCCGGGTCGTTTCCATGGACATTCTTTACAACTTCAATATAAATCAATTCTTTGAGGTTTGGAGAATTAAAAAGTTCGGCAAGCTGGAATCGGCAAACTGCAATTTTGCCCATTGCCCATCTCAATACCCCCTTACATTCTTTCCTTCCATATAGTTAATAAAGGCAATGTTGACAACCTTGTTTCCTCCCGGTGTGGGATAGTTGCCCGTGAAATACCAGTCGCCCGTGTTGGTTGGGCAGGCGAGGTGAAGCGATTCAATGGTCTGGTAAATAACCTGGACCGGCGTAGTGAGTTCTTTTGGCGTGATTAGCTGCGCTATTTTTTCGGTGATCTCGTCCGTAGTGAACATTTTATATAACTGCTGCACAACGTTTTCAGTGTGCAACAATCCCGAGCGTTTCAATTCTTTGCACTTATCGTACAGCTCCTGCAGGCAGTTCTCCTTTCCTTTCTCTTTTACGAGCGCTATGGCAGCGCGGAAGGCGATAAAATCGCCAAGCTTGCTCATATCAATGCCGTAACAATCAGGATACCTGATCTGTGGCGCCGACGAAACGATGATGATCTTTTTCGGCTCAAGCCGGGCCAGCATCCTTACGATGCTCTCCTTTAACGTGGTGCCCCTTACAATGGAGTCGTCGATCACCACGAGGGTGTCAACGTTCTTCCTGACGGTACCATAGGTGATGTCGTAAACGTGCTGCACCATCTCGTTGCGGCTTACATCCTCGGTGATGAAGGTTCTCATCTTCACGTCCTTGATGGCCACTTTCTCGATCCGGATCTTGCGGTTGATCATTTCCGAAAGCTTTTCTTCCGAAATATCATTACCCCATGACAATATCCGCTCGATCTTCACCTTGTTCAGGTAGTCGCCCATTCCCTTCGCAAGGCCATAAAAGGCCACCTCGGCGGTGTTGGGAATAAAAGAGAGAATGGTATTTTTTGTGTCGTGCTGAACCGCTTCAAGCACCTGGTTGCTGAGGTTGTACCCAAGTGCGCTTCTTTCGCTATAGATTTTTTCGTCGCTCCCGCGCGAAAAGTAAATTCTTTCAAAACTGCAGGCCCTTCTTTCTTTCGCGGGTACCAGTTGTTCGAGTTCAATGGAACCGTCGGCCTTCACGATGATGCCCATGCCCGGCATCAGTTCCTTTACTTCATTCTCGCCCACATTGAAAACAGTGCGGATCGCCGCCCGTTCCGACGCGGCCACCACCACCTCGTCGCTGATGTAATAATATGCCGGCCGGATGCCGTGTGCATCGCGAAACACGAACGAATCGCCGTTGCCTACCAATCCGCCAACAGTGAAGCCTCCGTCGAATAACTCGATGGACCTGCGTAATATTTTGGCCACATCCAGTTCGCCGGGACATTCCTCATCTGCATTGACAATGAAGTGATGGATCACTTCCATCATTGCAGCCAGGTCGCTTTGTTTTTGAAACTCGCCGGGATTTATATTAACGAGTGAAAAAAGTTCGTCGGTATTAACGAGGTTGAAGTTGCCTGCGAGCGCCAGGTTTCGGGCGGGAATGGTGTGGCGCTTGATGAAGGGGTGACAGAATTCAACATTGTTTCTGCCCTGTGTTCCATAACGAAGGTGGCCGAGGAGCAATTCGCCCAGGAATCCGATGTGTCCCTTCATCAGGCCGGGATGATGGGTGATGTCGGGCTGGTATAGCTGATATTCCTGTACCTCCTTGTTGATGGCCGAGAAAATTTCGGCGATGGGCTGGTTGTTAGCGCTCCTGATGCGGTTCAGGAAGGGATAGCCTGGTTCTGTATTCAGTTTCACCGCTGCAACACCTGCCCCGTCCTGGCCACGGTTGTGCTGTTTTTCCATCAGTACGTACAGCTTGTTGAGCCCCCACATAACTGTACCGTGCCGCTGTTGGTAGTAAGAAAACGGCTTCCTCAGACGGATGAATGCCAATCCGCATTCATGCTTGATATCATCGCTCATGGCTTGCGCGAAGGTATATCAAATTATGCATTCGTCGATTGGTTAATGAAATTCACCAATGATGCAGAATTTTTTAACTTCAACTTCTTCAGCACATTGTGCCTGTGCACTTCCACCGTTTTTAGCGAAATATTAAGTGTGGCCGCAATTTCTTTCGAGGAGTGGCCCTCCTTAATAAGGTTGATGATCTCTATTTCCCTTTCTGTCAGCGCGTTCACGTTGGGAATGTCCTTGTTTTCTTCCAGCACCAGTTCGGAGATATTGTTTTTGATCTCCTCGCAGATATATTTGCTGCCCTCGTTCACTTCGAGGATGGCACGGATCATTTCTTCTTTGGATGAGTTCTTGGTCACGTATCCCTTGGCGCCTATCTGCAGCATTCTTTTGGCATAGGCTGGTTGAGAGTGCATCGAGACACCGATTACTTTTGTTGTGGGCGACACCCTTTTGATACGTTCGGTGGCCTCAAAACCTGAAATCGGCATGATGTTGATATCCATGAGGACAATGTGCGGGCGCTTCAGTTTCGTCATTTCCACGGCCTGCTCAGAGTCACCACATTCTGCAATTACCTGGAAACGGGGATCGCTATTAAGGATGTAGCTCCATGTTTCCCGGATAAGCTTATGATCGTCCGCAATTAACACATTAATTTTTTCCATCCTATGGATTTAAGTTTAGATAGGTATAAGAACATTCAGCCTGAATCCTTCACCAGGCGCTGTGATGATACTCAATTTACCATTAAATAACTCAGCACGGTTTGCAATATTATAAAGACCGACACCTTTTTTGAATTTAAGACTGCCGGGGTCCGCCCCTTTTCCATCGTCCGAAATCGTTAGGGAGATGGAGGCCGGCTCCGACACCAGATCAATGGTGAGTGCGGATGCATCGGCGTGCTTCAGCACATTGGTTACCTGCTCCTGGATAATACGGAAAAGTACAAGTTTATGCTTCTCGCTCATCACTTCCACGTTACCCGCATGATGAAATTCGGCCTTCATGCGCTGCATGTGCTGCAAACTATTTATCATGTCGTCGATGGAAGCTACGAGCCCAAGATCGGTTACGCTGGATGGTACAAGCGAATGGGAGAGCTTACTGATCTCATTGACCGCATTAGCGAGCCCCTTCGAGCTTCGCTGAAGCAGCGGCACCCGGTCCTTTTCGTTGATAATCGCCAGGTCGAGGTACAGCCTCACGGTGGAAAGGATCTGGTTCACGTTATCATGCAGTTCAAAGGCAATGTCGGCCCTTTCTTTTTCCTGCGCGTCCACTACCGCTTCGGCCACTGCTTTCATCGCCCTTACATATCTCTCGCTTTCGAGCGCCAGCAGTTGCTGGTTCCTGATCAGTTCCGCCCTGTCATTTTTTGCCTGCGTGATATCATAAAACGAAGCAACAACAGCATCGGGTGTTTCCCGGTTTTCTGTGTAGTAAATGGGCTCCGTGTTCAGCGATATCCAGGTCAGATGGCCATTCGGCTTTTGAATCCCGATCACCACATCCTTGTAAGGCTGGCCCGTTCTGAGCGTGATCATGCTGGGATGCGTTTCCGGCGGGAAGGGTGATCCGTCTTCATGTATGTAACCATAGTCCTCTATAAACACATTCATGGAAACAGGCTTATTCCTTTCTACCTCAAATATTCTTTCTGCACTGCGGTTAACCGCTATCACGGTTCCTTCCTTATTCACCAGCACTGCACCTTCGCCCAGGGCTTCGAACAGCGAACGGTATCGTTCTTCACTAATTTTAAGAGCGGTTTCGGAGGCGCGCAGCTCGTCGAGCAGGTCGTGCAGCCTGCTTACGTCGTGCGCCATGCCGATGAAGCGCGAAGGACTGCCGTCTTCATACAAACACACGGCAGAGCAGTTGACCCATTTGTACCTTCCATCCCTGTGGCGCACTCTGAAATTGATGCTGCTGCTTGCCTTCCCGAATTGTTCGAGCTCATGAAAAGTTTCAACTGCCAGCGGCAGGTCGTCGGGATGAATGACAGATGAGAAATGAATGCCATTCATTTCATCGTCGCTGTAGTCGAACATCCGTTTATATTCGGGAGAAACGAAGTAAAACTTCCCCTCGCTGTCCAGTTTAAAGACAACCTCTGTGGCGTTCTCAACAATTTCTTCGTAATCTCTCTGGATTCTCCTGAGGGCGGAAACCTGTAGCCGAAGCTGTTCGTTCTCTGCTCTTAGTGTGGCCTCTGCAGTGGCATCGCCTGAATTGAATGAGGTTAATGGGCGGGACGGTATAGGATCGGGCGTGGCGATTTTACAGGGTTGTTTACAATATTAATCGCAAAACCCGGCGCGCTATTGCAAATACGAGCGTAATTAATTGGTTTTAGGTGTTTTCTCTTATGAATTAATCCCCTGCTTTTGCCGCGTACCTAAACCAGTTCTGTAAAGTTCCGCAACTGTGGAATTCATTGTCGATGAGCAGGTAAAACGTAGGGATCTTTTCGGCGAACCACTTCTCGAGCACTCCCTGCTTTTTTATTTCGAGGGCACGCTGTGCTACCCTGTTATAGTCGTCTTTCAGGTTTTCGCGGTGCGGTTCGGTTCGTGTTTTCAGGAAAACGATACGCACCCCCTGCTTGCCACGCTGGTCGTTAAACGGCGTTGGTTTTGAATATTCACCAACATCCAGGTTTTTGAGCATCGTCACCATGTCTTTGTCGAGCTGGTCGATGGTGAGGAAGCTGCCGCCATTCTGTCCCTGTACCATACCCCCTGTGTATTTGGAGTTATCATCTTCGCTGTATTGGGCAACGGCCGCGCCGAAGCTGATCGTGCCCGCAACTAATTTGGCGCGTACCGAGTCTAGGCTTTTGATGGCTGCGTTGATTTCTGTTTCGGTAACCTTGGGTATACGAAGAATGTGACGAACGATGGCGTCATCGCCGGCCCTGCTGACCATCTGTATGATGTGGTATCCGAATTTTGATTTGAACACGGGAGATATCTGGCCCTCTTTCAGGCGGAACGCATGGTTGAGAAATGCCGGATCCCAGGTTTTTTCGCCGCGGTTGATGGCGTACTGGCCCCTGTTCTCCTTCACGGCCGGATCATCTGAATACAATGAGGCCAGCGTTTCAAAAGTGGCTTTCCCGTTCTGCACCTGGTTCCTGAAGTCGGTCAGCTCGTCCATGGCGAGTTTTTCCAGGTCGCGGCTGGGCTTCGGGTACACGACAATTTCTCCTATTTCGAGTTCCGATTCAAGGTAGGCGAGGCTGTCGGGTGGTATCTTATCGTAATATGCTTTTACTTCCTGGGGGGTGATCCTTACCGCTTCCACCACTTTCTGCTGCATGCGTTTGGAAAGCTCTCTTTCGCGGAAGCTGGGCCGGAAATCTTCCTTGATCTGGTAAACGGTTCTTCCGGCTATTTCTTCCAGGGCTTCTTTTGATCCGTATTGCTGGATGAATCCGCGGATCTGGTTGTCGAGCAGCGCTTCGATCTCATCTTCTCCCACCTGTATCGAGTCTTTTTCGGCCTGCAGCACCATTGCTTTCGATATCAGTTGCTGCTCCATGATGTAGCAGTCAACGTCTGGCGGCAGTTGGGTGCCCTGGCGTTGGAGGTCGGACACGGCGTTGGAGATGTCGGACTGGAGGATGACCTTGTCGCCCACGATACCTACGATCTTATCGGCCACTACTTTATGCTGGGCAAATGCGGTGGCGGAGAGGATGGTTAGTGTACATGCGGAAAGAATATTCTTAAGCATACTGCTCAAAAGTAAGTTTTAACTTAAATGTTAAACGTTAAAAGTGGGTTATTTGCCGATTGCCGATTTTTGCCAAAAAGCTTCAATTCCGATCTTTTCAACCCGCCTCCCTGGCGGCGAGTCCTCCCCCGGTCCCTCCTTCGTCGGGACCACCCCCTCCAG
>CBIGXK010000069.1:0-13320 GCA_966193805.1 uncultured bacterium
GTTGTATATCGGGTGGTCTTTCCTGTGATTTCATTTGTGTGTTTTATGTATCCGCATCAAAAAGCACACCATGCCAATTTAAGCTTCCCCGAAATATGTTAATTTCACCTACACCCTTTTAGTCATTCGTAAAACTAAAGATGAAAAAGATTCCCCTGTTGCTATCAACGCTCTGCGTTTGCGCCGTTTGCTTTTCGCAGAAAACGATTTCAATTTCAAAGGAAGATCTCCAAAATAAGATCAAAGGCGGATGGGCGGGCCAGACGATCGGCGTTACTTTTGGTGGCCCTTATGAATTCCGGTTCAACGGAACGTTTATCCAGGATTATCAGCCGCTGCTTTGGTACGATGGATATCTCAAACACACCATGCTCAATAATCCCGGCTTGTACGACGATTTGTACATGGACCTTACGTTTGTAGATGTGTTTGAAAAATACGGCCTTGATGCGCCGGTTGACTCCTTCGCCAACGCATTCGCCAATGCGGGGTACATGCTGTGGCACGCCAACCAGGCAGCGAGATATAATATACTCAATGGTATAAAGGCGCCCATGTCCGGACATTGGAAACACAATCCTCATTCTGAAGATATCGACTACCAGATAGAAGCCGACTATGCCGGACTGATGAGCCCCGGAATGCCGAATACGGCTTCAGTTATAAGTGATAAGATCGGTCATATTATGAACTATGGCGACGGCTGGTATGGAGGCGTGTTTATGGGGGCCATGTATTCGTTGTCGTTCGTGTCGAGCGACATGAATTACATCGTATCCGAGGCGCTTAAAACGGTTCCAAAACAATCAACATTTTATCAATGCATCAACGACGTCATTAACTGGCACAAAAAATATCCCGGGGACTGGCACCAGAACTGGTTCGAGATACAGAAAAAATGGTCGAGCGACATTGCGTGCGCCGATGGGATATTCGCGCCGTTCAATATAGATGCCAAAGTGAACTCGGCCTACGTTGTGCTTGCATTATTGTATGGGAAGAATGATTTTACAAAAACACTGGAAATAGCTACGCGGGCGGGACAGGATGCAGATTGCAACCCTTCGTCTGCAGGCGGTATTTTGGGAACGATACTCGGATATGATAAAATACCGGCTTACTGGAAAATGGGTTTGAAAGAAGCAGAAGACATTGACTTTAAATACACCACAATATCGCTAAACAAGGTATATGAAATCGGGCTGAAACATGCAATGGAAAATATAAAGAGAAATGGTGGCAAGGTTAACGGTGATAAGATAACGATAGCGGTGCAGTCGCCAACAGCCGTTAAAATGGAACAGGGGTTCCCGGAACTTTATCCGGTTAACAAAGCGGGACTTAACAAAGAGGATATAAAAGAGGTGTCATTCGATTTCGAAGGAACAGGGTTTATACTTGCGGGCCAAAGCCTGAAAAAAGAAAAGAGCGCACCCGAATATGTCATTGAAGCGGAAATGTACATTGACGGAAAGAAAATAGAGACGGCGAAATTTCCGACAAGCTTTACCACGCGCCGGCATGAACTGTTTTGGAGATACGAGCTGCCAAATGGGAAGCACACCGTATTGATCAGGGTGTTAAATCCAAATCCGCAATACGCGTTGAATGGCTACAGCTACATCGTTTATTCTGACAAGCCGGTTGGCAGTTTGCAGATTAAGTAAGCGATAAATATATCCACTATGCCATCAAGAAGAGATTTTATTATAAACACCTCTTTGCTGGGCACATTTCCTTTTATTAGCCTGCGGTCGTTACAATCATGGAGTGCAATACCAGTGTCCAATGATGTAGAGGACATGCCGAGACTGATTGCGGCACCCGGGGATCCTGCTGCGTGGCCGGCATTTCGTGCGCATCTTCATGAATGGCGCGCGAAGAAACAAAAGGAGACCGGCTATACCGGTTCTGCCTACGAGGACCCCGCATTCAAATGGGCGCGTACCAATTTTTCTTGTCTCTTTCTTATGATGTATGATCTCGACTTCTATGATCCGTCAACGAATCAATATACGGTTGACAAGGTGCTGAATAAGGGAGTACATGAGTTTGGAGGATATGACAGCGTGGTTTTGTGGCACGCATATCCGCGCATAGGCATAGATGAAAGAAACCAATTTGATTTTTACCGTGACATGCCCGGCGGGCTCAGCGGTGTTCAGCGCGTAGTATCCCAATTTCATGCCGGCGGCGTTAAAGTATTTATCAATTACAACCCATGGGACACAGGTACACGGCGTGAAGGAAAGCGCGACCTCGAATTGCTGGCCGAAACAATAGGCGCCATTGATGCCGATGGCATTTTCCTGGACACCCTTAAAGAAGCCGATGCAGCATATCGCCGTAAGCTTGATGATGTAAAACCCGGCATCGTGCTGGAGGGAGAATTTGCGGCCGACCTCGAAAACCTGTCCACAAATCATTTGTCGTGGGCCCAATGGTTCAGCGACAGATATGTTCCGGGCATTTTACGCAACAAGTGGTTTGAAAGAAGGCATATCCAGCACCAGATTGCCAGGTGGGACCGCGACCATACCACCGAATTGCACCAGGCCTGGATGAATGGGAGCGGAATGATGATTTGGGAAAATGTGTTTGGACAGTGGATGGGATGGAATGAAAGGGATAAGTCTATTCTGCGCGCCATCCTGCCTATACAGAGACGATATCATGATTTGTTTAACGGTGAAGGATGGACGCCCCTTGAAGAAACTATGCAGCATGGAATATTCGCTTCTATGTGGGAGGGGAACGGCATAAGGCTGTGGACACTCGTTAACAGGCACGAACATGATGTTTCGGGCGACCTGCTGATGATAAACCCATCGCATGCCACCTTGTACTTTGATCTCATCACCGGCGAACAAGTGTTGCCGGGGAAAGGAATCGTAAAAGGTATGATTCGTGCGCGGTCGGTTGGCTGTTTTATCTCCGGCTCGAAACAAGATCTGGGAAGTGATTTCCAGGCATTTTTGTCGTCAGTTAAGCATACAAATGAAAGATACAATGGAAGCGCCTCCGTTCCGTCGCTGTCGACGTCATTGAAAAAAACGGATAAAACAAAGCCGCCCGGAGCACAGGCCGCGATGGTCAGGCTTATGCCGCATACTTACAACCAGACCGTCGAGTTCATGATAAGGGAAGTGGGGATTTACAGTTCCGCCATGGATATCAACGTTTCGCAGACGTTAAACGATCCTTATATCATGCAAAGGATGGTGCATATTCCTTATATGGCCATTGATATATACCCGGTAACGAATGCGCAGTACTATGAATTTTTACAATCTTCCGGCTATGCGCCGGCTGAAAAATATTTGTTCCTGAAGCATTGGAAAAACGGCAGGCCACCCGAAGGGAAAGGCAACCATCCTGTCGTTTACGTAGACCTCAACGATGCCAGGGCATACGCGAAATGGGCAGGCAAACGGCTTCCGGCAGAGGGAGAGTGGCAATTCGCTGCCGAGGGATATGAGCAGGTGCGCTATCCATGGGGCAAGGATTTAAAGGAAGGCAAGTACAATAACACGGAGGCTACTACGGCCGTTGATGCTTATCCTGGCAGTAAATCGCCGTTCGGCTGTTTCGATATGTGCGGCAACACGTGGGAACTCACGGAAAGCGAATATTCGGACAGGTATAATCGTTTCTGCATACTTAAAGGCGGATCGTATTATCAGGCAAAAGATTCAATGTGGTATACTAATGGCGGACCTGTTCCATCGCGCCTGGCAGTAAAATTTTTAATGATGTATCCGGGCCTGGACCGATGTTCGACTGTTGGCTTTCGTTGTGCCGCCGATCTTTAATTCTTCGCCATGTTATTAATTAAATAACCCTTCAATCTTCGATGCCTCAATTTCTGGCTGGGGATTGAACTGGCCCGAGGTCATATATTTTTCAAGACTGTAGCGAAGCTGCCGCGCTTCGGGACGGCTATCGGCATTTGTCAGCAAATCTATTGACGAAACGATCAACCTGCCTTTTCCTACGCGACATTCGAATGCCAGGCCCAGGGGCCTTGCAGTAACCCAGTCATCAATAACGCGAACGATAGGCTGTAGGCCCGTTGAAACGGAATCCAAAATCATCGCATCGGAATGGCTCATCGCGTCCCACCATTGCCAACTGCTGTAATAATCGGTGGGGAAGTATTTAAGCGCGGGATGCTTCGGATCGCACAAGATACCCAGTGTATGCGGTGGTTGCTTCTTTGTCCATGCAGTGTTCCAGAAGATGCTTGAAAAACCAACTGCTACATCTCCTCCTTTTTCTTTCTTCACTGATCCTTTTTTTACTGTGAGCAATACCTTGCCGCCATCATTCAGTATTTTCTTCGCCTCATCGTCGAATTTATCGGTAACGAAAACTCCCTTTACTTCTTCATGTTTTGCCGGATAGACAAACAGTGTCCATGAATTTTCATGTTTCCCAACGGTTACTGTTAATGTAAGTTTCGAGGGGTCGTGTATAGATGACAACGACTGGCTAATCTTGCCCAGTTGATATCCGTTGCCTATGGGGATGGTTGCCTGCGGAAGTTCACCGCTGAACAATATTTTTCCTGTTGCATTTTTAATGTTCCAGGAAGGCTTTACATTTTCAAGGATCGATTGTCCGTAGTGTGCAATTTCTACCGGCACCTGCAACGCTTCATCGTTTAGATAAATCATTTTCGGGAACCTCGCCAGCGGCACTGTGGCGTTGCAGAACCTGCTGAATTCTTCGCCAGTTACGTAACCTTTATCCTTCCAGAATGCATTTACCACACCCACAAGTGCGGTGCCCTGGCCGGGAAAATCATTCAGCCCGAGTAATTGGAAACCGCCGAAATCTTTCGTGCGAAAAGCCGCTTCGATATCTGCCTTGTAACACAACACCTGCAACCTGCCTGAGGCTTTTAAAAAACTATCGGCAAGCGGGGCCAGACCATGTTTAGCGAGCGTTTCCTTGAATATGTCGAAGTTTTTGGCTTTCAGTACGCCGGTGTATAAAGCTGTTTCTTTAAAATCGGGATATACGCACCACTGGCCGATTTCGTGGCTAACTGTGGGATGTTTCCATTTTGCGATCACATCGTCCCAATCGTAAGCCGCCTGAGGTGGCTTGCTGTTGATGATGCTTGTTAACCCCGCGCCCCAATGCTGTATACGGGGATCGGGCGTATTGTTGTAATCGTTTTCCTCTACCACAGGCCACCCGGCACCTGTGGTGTAGATGCGCCTGGGATCTTTTTTTTGCCAGTATTGAACAAATTCAGTCAGGTATTTCACGTGGTTCTTACCGGCGGGTTCATTTCCATAGGCCATCATCACAAATGAAGGGTGATTGCCAAACGCTTTTACGATACGTTCGCTTTCTGCGTAAATGAATTTGTCGAGCGGTGTTCCGTCGCCAATCACGGCGCCCTGGTTGGCCCAGGATGAACATTCAACCTGCAAATAAAATCCTGCCTTGTCGGCCTCATCGAAAGCCACTTCCGGCGGGCACCATGAATGAAACCTCAGGTGATTGAGGCCGTAGGAGCGGCTGACCTTAAAAATATTCCGCCAGTAGGAGGGGTCCGTTGAAGGATAACCCGTGAGCGGGAACACCGCACATTCCAATGTTCCGCGAAGAAACAGGGGGCGTCCATTGATCAGCAACTGCTTGTCTGTGGATGTAAATTCGCGCATGCCGAACGACACTTCTTTATCATCCTTACTGCTGTTGGCTGTCATTTCTATCCGCATGCGGTAGAGATTCGCATGAAACTCATCCCACAACAGGGGATCTTTTCCCATTGGGAAAGTGATGCTGACGGCGCCGCTGTCGGCGCTTAGGGTATGACTTTGATTGATCCTTTTCAGCTTCTGTTTTCCACCCGATACGGATATGTTGAAGTCTGCCTTCGCATTTCCGCCTGTTTCATTTTTATACGTCACCGCTACCACAACCTGTTTGTTTTCAATGTCGGGATATAACCTTACATCGTCAATGAATACCTGTGGTTTCGCCGAGAGCTGCATTTTGCCGATAATACCGTTCCAGTTCGACTGTGTGTGATCGGTTATGCTGTGAGAATTGATGCCGACGTTAACATCTTTTACCCTGTTATCTATGCAAATGGTAATACGGTGCTTGCCAGGTGACAAGAACGACGTGAGATCATAAATGTGCGGCGCGCCGAGGGCGTTCCTCGTGCCTGCGGGCTTTTCATCGATCCAAACCTTCGTTTCCCAATGGCAGCGCTCGAGGAAAAGCTCAATATGCTTCTTGCTCCATGATGCCGGAATATTGATTTCTTTCTGGTACCATGCCGCGCCTTTGTAATACTTGATGGGCTGCAGCCAGAACGGAACCTTGATATTTCCCGGTTCACGGTAAGGGGCATACGCTGCATCGAAAAACCAGGATGAGTCTATAATGCTGCCGGTCCACGGCGTATTGACGGTGATCTCATCACCAATATTATTGGTGGTGAGAGATCCTGGCAATTTGATGCTTCCATCAAGCATTTTGGTAAACCACTTTTCAGGCATGCCTGCATCAAGCGAATCAATTTTAAACTTCCACGTTCCCGACAGGTCAATCTGTTGCGCGAACAGGGAATTGCAGGAAAGGAATATCAATACTATGGCAATGAACGCCGGGCAAATTTCTTTTCTCATCATTATGATTAACTTCTACCAATTTGAATTTTGAACGATTTGTGGATTGCTTTCAATTTCTGCCTGTGGGATGGGGAACAGAGCATGTTTTGCAGGTACAAAAAATTCCCTGCCTATCTTGTCGCTGTTGGTGATCTCGGTTTGGAGCAGGCCCCATCTTTTGAGGTCATAAAAACGCAGGCCTTCACGTGCAAATTCGATCATGCGCTGGTGCCTGATCTCCCCCATCATCTTATCCTGGTTATAACCGGTGGGCAGCGCAGCGAGGTCGGCTCTTTCGCGAACCTGGTTAACGTAAGGGTAGGCGTCGGCGGGCCGTCCCTGTTGCGTGATGGCTTCAGCAATCATCAGCAGCACATCGGCGTAGCGCATGGCTCTTTCATTGTTGCTGGATGAATAGTTGGCATCGCCGCTTAAGCCGGAGAGTTCGTTTTCCTGGTTATAGTTCTGGTATTTTTTGAACATCGATTTATATCCGAAAAGCAATTCGAAATCACTGAATGGCTTCTGATAGAATGTGGCGCCCGGGTAGTCCCAAACAAGCGTGGCATACATCCTGGGATCAAAGTCGTTCGATGTGGTTTTTTCTTTTTGAAATTCATCGAACAGCTTATCGGTTGGACTTACTTCAAACCAGCCGGCCACTTCAGCCGGTGCAAATTCCTGTGCAGTGGTTACACCGATGGCCTGGTTGGCGTTTTCGCCTGCCCAGGGGTTGTTGCCTCCAACGTCCTGCACCTGTATTTCAAAAACAGACTCCATATTGTTTTCGCTCGTTGCAATGAAG
The DNA here is from genome assembly GCA_966193805.1 of uncultured bacterium. Lineage (GTDB taxonomy): Bacteria > Bacteroidota > Bacteroidia > Chitinophagales > Chitinophagaceae > Flavitalea. The sequence continues at coordinate 7,441 of CBIGXK010000069.1, forward strand.
TTGTCACCGTAGTTCGGCATCAATTGATAAGTGAACGGCGAAGTGGTTAATTGTTTTAAAGTTGCTTCTGCATTTGCCCAGTCTTCGGTGTACAGGTACGCTTTACCGAGGTAACCGAGTGCGGCACCTTTTGTGGCACGGCCGCGCCATTCGGCGGGCCATTCAACGGGCAGATCAGCGGCGGCTTCTGTAAAGTCTTGTATCGCCTGTTTCCACACATCTGCCTCCGGCGACTTCGGACCGAAAAACTCATCCTTCGTTTGCGGAACGGTTGTGCGGATAGGTACATCGCCGAAATTGATGATGAGGTTGAAGTAATTCAGGCCGCGCAGAAATTTCGCTTCTGCGATATACATCTTTTGCTTTTCGGCGTCAAGTCCCGGAACGAGCGGTATGTTCTCGAGAATCTGGTTGGCGCGGAAAATATCCTGGTAAGAAACGTTCCATAAGCTCGTGGACGCTGAGTTATCAGGTGTATTGGTGAACGTGGATAATTGATAGAGGTATGCTACGTCGTTACGGATAAAGAAATCGTCGCCGCGGCCGTTGGAGAGTTCAACACCGCGCACGCCCCAGAGTCCGCCATTAACATCCCTGAGCAGTCCATAAGTGGCCGCGAATGCGCTGTTCACATCTGCTTCTGTTTGCCAAAATGTGGCCGAGGTGATGCGGTTGGGATCATTCAGTTCAAGTGTTTCCTTGTTGCAGGCAACGAAGAACAGCGTTAAACAAATAATGAAAATATTTTTCTTCATATAGCTGGAGATTGAAAGATCAATGAATGATTAGAAGGTTACCTGCACACCGGCAGAAATTGTTTTTGCCAATGGGTATGCCACGTGGCCGTAGTCCACACCACGGTCGAGGATCGTTCCTGTGCGCCCGATATCCGGGTTGTAGCCGCTGTAATCGGTAACGGTGAACAGGTTATCGCCGCTTAAATAGAAACGCAGTGCGGTGATGCCGAGGCCGGGATGCGATTCGGAAGACAGCGTATAGCCGAGCTGGATCGTTTTCATACGCAGGTAGGAACCGTTCTCAAGAAATCTCGATGATGATCTTGTGTTGAAATTGGGATCGTTGATCACTGCCCGCGGAATCTCGGTGTGGTTGTCCGGCGTCCAGGCATTGAGCGTAGTGGCGAGATAGTTAAATTCAAGGTTCATGCCTTCGAGGTCCTGGCGCAGGCCGTTGTAAATTTTATTACCGCTGGTTCCCTGGAAATAGATATTCAGGTCGAAGTTCAGCATGGACGCATTTGCGCCAAAGCCGTATTCGAATTTCGGGAACGGGCTGCCGCAAAATACCCTGTCAGCGTCGCTGATCTGGCCGTCGCCATTCGCATCGAAGAACTTAATGTCGCCTGGTTTTGCATTGGGTTGCACCAGGTTACCATCTTTGTTGTAAGCGTTAACCTCATCCTGCGAATTGAAGATGCCGTCTGCCCTGATAAGATAGAATGCGCTCACTTCACCGCCTGCCTGCGTTACTGTTGTGGAAGATCCATGGTGTGTCGGTTGTCCCCCAAATATCTGTTGTGTGCCCGTGCCCAGTTCAACCACCTCATTTTTCACTGAGGTGAAGGATCCAAAGATGTTGTAATTGAGTTTGCCGGCCGTGTTATTGTAGTTTAGCCCAAGTTCAACACCTCTGTTAGTTAATGTTCCTGCATTGACAACAGGGTTGGAAACAGAGCCTGCAGATCCCGGTATGGGTACGTTTAATAATACGTCGGACGTTTTCTTATAGAAATAATCGAGCGTACCGGTGAGCTTATTTTGAAAGAATCCGAAGTCGAGGCCCACGTTAGTGGTTTTGGTGCTTTCCCATTTGATGTTAGGCGAGTTGAATGCCGTTTGAATAGCGCCGAACCATTTCTGCTGATCTTCTCCGGTAACGTAATTAATGTTGGAAGCGATGGCCGCATTGTACAGGTAATCGCCGATTTCCTGGTTGCCGAGTTCACCGTAACTCGCGCGCAATTTTAAAGAGGAGACCGTATTCGATATACTTTCGAAGAACGACTCATTCGAAATGTTCCATCCCGCGGCTATGGAGGGAAAATTACCGTAGCGGTTGGAGCTGCCAAATCTTGAAGAGCCATCGCGCCTGAAGCTGGCGGTGAGCAGGTAGCGGTCGTCGAATGAATAGATGACGCGGCCCAGCAGCGAAGCGAGCGTGCTTTGTCTTCTGTTCCCTCCCGAAGTGGCTGTACCCGCGCCGGCGTCGATCACAGCAATCCCATCGGGCAAATCTGTTTTTCCGAGTGCCCAGTAAGAATAGTTATTGGTTTGATAGGTGTATCCTGCAAGCGCCTGGATACTGTGCCTTCCGAATTCTTTCGTGTAGTTCAGCGTGTTTTCAAGCAGCACCAGCACGTTCTGGCTCTTTGTTTCGGAAAGGTCGTTTGTGGGATGTGAAAACAATGTTCCGGTTGTGTGGCGCTTGTAGTAGTCGAAGTTGCTGGTGAAGGTGTTGGTGTAACCAAGATTAAATTTGTATTTGAGTGAAGGAAGAATGGTGACTTCTGCAAAAGCATTCGCCAGCAGGTCGGTTGTTTCATAGGTGATGTCTTCAAGGTTCAATTGAGCGATGGGATTCGCCACATTCACCACGGGGCCGTACGCTCCGGCAAAGCCGCCGAGTGCGCTGGTGTCATAGATTTGGAACACCGGGATCATCTTTGCAGCAGAACCTACGGGGTTACCGCCCTGACCGCCCCAGCCGCCTGCCATGCGGCGCTCTTTTTCGCGCGAAAGAAAAACGGTTTCCCCGAATTTCAATCTTCCTTTGGTGGTTTCGGATTTCACTCTCAAATTATATCGCCTGTAGCCCGTCAGTTCAACAATACCTCGTTGGTCCGTGTAACCTCCCGAGATGCTGTAACGGCCATTTTCGCCGCCTCCGCTCACGCCCAGGTCGTACTGCTGTATCATGGCGCTGCGATAAACGGCGTCCTGCCAATCGGTTCCTTCTCCCAGTGCTTCTGGATTATCTGCGATGGTGAGCCTCGCCAGGCCGGCCTCATCATGTGCCTTATTCGAAACCGTTGCCCATTCGCGTGCATTCAGCACGTCTAACTTTTTGGCCAGCTTCTGCACGCCTATGTTGGTGTTGAGCTGCACGACTGTTTTTCCTGCTCTGCCTGATTTGGTGGTAACGATCACCACGCCGTTCGCTGCCCTCGAGCCGTAGATGGCGGCGGCGGAGGCGTCTTTTAATACGTCGATGGATTCAATGTCGGTGGAGGAGAGGTTGTTGATGTCGCTCACCTGCACGCCATCCACAATATATAATGGTGCGGCGTTGCCGAGCGATCCAACACCGCGGATGAGTATCCTTGTGCCTGCGCCCGGGTTACCGCCCGCTGCCTCAACGGTTACGCCCGGCATCCTTCCCTGCAGTGCGCGGGTGACATTGCTTACGCCTTCCGACTTCAGGTCGGAACCCTTAATGTTGGCGATGGCTCCCGTAAGGTCTCTTCTTTTCAATGTTCCGTATCCGATCACCACCACCTCGTCGAGGCTGGCGGCGTTGGATGTCATAATTATGTTCAGGTTGGTTTCATCGGCCACTTTTACTTGTTCGTTTTGGTAGCCAACGTAAGTGAATTCGAGCACATCTCCCTTTGCGGCGTTGATGCTGAATTGTCCGGTTGTGTCGGTGGCAACGCTGTTGCCGGGCTTGTTCTTTACTGTTACTGTTACTCTCGCCAAAGGTGTGTTGGCAATGTCCGTTACTTTACCGGTAACGGTTGTTGGCGTTTGCGCAGTTAACTGCGCGGTTGCCAAAATGCACAGCGTAAAAAAGACAAGACGCGATACAGCAGTTGTTATTGTTTTTCCAGGCTTTCTCATGTCATATGGCTTGTTAGAAAAAATGATTCAATGCGTTATAAAAATATTTTAGTTAATACATAACAGCATGGATGATTTTTCTGTTTAGATGGATTATTTTACTATCCAATTATTCTGTAATTTGAAATGCGATGAATAAAATGCGGCATAACGAAACGTTGAGATTGAAGGAAGGATTTAAAGGGCAGAAGGCAATAATTATACCAAGGAAGATCCTTTCGCAGCAATGCGTGAAGAATGAAATTCTGAATACGCTGTACGTTACCGACATAGGATACTATCCCAAGGCTCGTTTTCATTATCGCCAGCGAATACACGGCGCCGACCAGCACATCCTTATCTATTGCCACGAAGGCAGCGGGCATGTCAGGATTCAGAAGAGGGCATATGAAATACACCAGGGCGATTTTTTTATTGTGCCCATGAAGGTGGCGCACCTGTATGCCGCGGATGAAGATAACCCATGGACTATTTACTGGGTACATTTCAAGGGATCGGTGAGTAATGCGATCATTTCGCGTTTGCAGAAGCAAATGGGCGGGCACAAAGGGTTTATTCGTTACAGCGACAGGAGCATCAGTTTATTCAACGAGATGTATGCGCAGCTCGAAAGGGGGTATTCGAGCGACAACCTGATGTATTCGAACATGTGCATGTCGCATTTTCTGACTACTTTTTTGTTTAACGATAAATACAATCCTTCCGGCCCCGTGAAGGACGAAGTGGACAGGTCCATCGATTTTTTAAGTGATAATATCGGCCAGCGATTGTCGCTGGAAGAGGTTGCCGCTTCCGTGAATTTGTCGCCTTCGCATTTCTCGTATTTGTTTAAAAAGAAGACGGGTTTTTCGCCGATGGAGTATTTCAATCATTTGAAGGTACAGCAGGCCTGCCAGCATTTATTATTTACTAACTCGCGCATTAAAGAAGTTGCCTTCGAGGTGGGCATCAGCGATCCCTATTATTTTTCGCGGATGTTCACCAAGGTGATGGGCATGTCGCCGAAAGAATATAAGGAGAAGCGGATGCATTAATTAATAGGTGTGCACCTGGTAGTGCTCGTCTGTGATCGTGAGGTATTGCCTTGTTTCCTGTGCGTCGGTAAAGAAGAAGTTGTTGTTAACGACGGTAATGTTTTTGAATACCGTGTGGCCGACAACCTGCTTTAATTCACCCTTTTGATAAGCATCCTGCATAAGGCTTTCGGGTCGTACCCATACGGGAGAGGAGTGAACGGAATTGCCGTAGGGGTCGTAGCCAACGAAGGCGAAAGAGGCGGGTTTGTGTTGCAGGAGGTCGTTGAGAAAAGTGGTGATGGGTTGAGTGGGTTCGAAGTTGTTGTTGCCGAGCCAACTGTTGGTAACGCCGGCATGTGTGAAGAGGAAATTGCCGGTTTGATGGGCCATTTGGAGGTTTGAGAGATTGGTTTGGAGGAGGTGGCTGATGTCGAATGCGCGTGCGGCCTGGAATCCTGAATAATGTTCGCCGGCGTTGATGTAGTGGGGGAGGTAGTGCATGTCGTGGTTGCCGGTGAGCAGGATCACTTTATCGGGATTTTGTTTTTTGAAGTCGATGATGTCATAGAAGTTGGTGATCTGGTCGCTGGCGGGGATATTGAATGAGTCGAAGTAATCGCCGAGAAAGACGAAAAGGTTTGTGTTTGTTTCGAGGTTGATGATCTCTTTCCAGTCGGGCCGCCCGTGTATGTCGCTGATGACTGTTGTTTTCATGTTTTGTGGTTTGGGTGTTGAAGGTAGTTTCGAGGGCGCAAAGTTATGTTGTTGTGTTTTGTTTTTGTGGAATGGAAGGGCATATATATAAAAAACTGACATAGGATATTTCTCATAGAAAATCGTATGGGGATTCGGCATTCGTTGGTGATTGGTGATGTTTCGATTTTTTTTTGAGTAAAAGTGTTCAACCGTTACTTTTGCGCCGGAGAGATGGCAGAGCGGTCGAATGCGGCGGTCTTGAAAACCGTTGAGGTGAAAGCCTCCGGGGGTTCGAATCCCTCTCTCTCCGC
>CBIGXK010000070.1:0-13300 GCA_966193805.1 uncultured bacterium
CCATCAAGCACGTTACCGATGCCACCCAAAATACTTCCTTCTTCTTTTCTTTTATAGGTGGCGTACGCAAGTATGCGTCCCGCCAGCCTGCTGATCGGCAATGTTTGTATCCATACTTTTCCGGGTCCCCGTAATGTAGCAAAGAACAATCCTTCGCCACCAAAAATTGTATTCTTGATTCCGCCAACAAACTGTATGTCGTAGTTAACAGTTTGGCTGAAGGCCACGATGCAGCCTGTGTCTACTTTCAACAATTCTCCCGGCAGCAATTCTTTTTCGGTTACATGTCCGCCCGCATGTACAAACGCAAGGCCGTCGCCTTCCAGCTTCTGCATGATAAACCCCTCTCCCCCAAATAAACCGGTACCGAGTTTTCGCTGGAACTCAATTCCTACGGCAACGCCCTTCGCGGCGCATAAGAAGGAATCTTTTTGGCAAATCATCTTACCGCCCATTCGCAAAAGATCGAGCGTAATGATCTTTCCGGGGTAGGGTGAAGCAAAGCTCACCTTTTTCTTTCCCTGGCCCACGTTGGTGAACGCGGTCATGAACAGGCTTTCACCGGTGAGCAAACGCTTACCTGCAGACATCAATTTTCCGAGGAAGCCCTGCTGCTGTTTTGAACCGTCGCCAAAAATGGTTTGCATTTCGATGCCGTCTTCCATCATCATGAAGGCGCCGCTTTCCGCGATGGCTGTTTCGGTGGGATCCAGTTCTATCTCCACATACTGCATCTCTTCACCGTGGATGGCATAATCTATTTGATGATTCGATATCATTTTTAATGGTATTAATTGTGTTTTGTCAGAACCAGCTTCCAATGAACGCTGCATTCACCTTTTCTCCCTTCAATTTCCTTCTTCTTCTCGCCTTATCAAATCTATGTACAATGCTGGTATAGATCATCATCAGCATGAACAAAATTGTGAGCGGCGGGATGCCAAGCATTGACACCCACTTTCCTCCGAATAACCTTCTCATCGGCCTTCTCAAACGTTCGGCGATAATGTACATACTCGGTACCACGATCAGCGTCATGAAGAATGCCGAGATCAATCCGAAAATGATCGTCCATGCCAGCGGTTTCCAGAATCTGGCACTGTCGCCGCCGATCCAGATCTGCGGATCGAGGTTTTCGAACATAGAGATAAAATTGATGTTGAACCCGATGCCGAGCGGAATCAATCCGAATATCGCTGCCAGCGCGGTAAGCATTACCGGGATGATACGCGTTTTGCCCGCTTCTATCACTGCTTCGCGCGTTTTCATTCCACGTGCCCTCAATTCATCGGCAAATTCTATCACCAGTATCCCATTCTTCACCACTATACCCGCCAGGCCCACAATACCCAGGCCTGTGAAGGCGATGGACACCTGCATGCCCGTGAGCGCAAATCCAAGGAACACACCGATAAGGCTGAAGATGATCTCTGTAAGGATGATCACAGGTTTGCTCACCGAGTTAAACTGCAACACAAGGATGAACAGGATGATCATCAGCGCCACTACGAGTGCCTGGCCCAGGAACGCACCAGTTTCCGCCTGCTGTTCACCTTCTCCCGTTTGCCTGATAGTAACACCATCCTCCTGCCCGGTGAACTTGTCGAGGTGCGACTTTATCTGCTGGTTAACAGCGGTAGGCGTAAATCCCTGCGATGTGAGAACATTTGAGCGAAGAATGATCGTTCTTTTAAAATCCTTCCTTTTCACACTTCCCAACGTTGTCGTGTAATCCACATCCACCAACGAACTCAACGGAACACTCTTCACCTGGCCCGAAGCCATATCCCTGAATGTGATCCTCATGTTCAGGAGGTCGGCAAGGTTCTTACGCTGCAGCTCTTCGTTCCTCAACTGTATTTTATACTCATCTTCTCCTTCTTTTATTTTCGATACTTCGCGGCCAAACACTGCTGTCCTTAACTGCATGCCTACCTGCGCCGACGTCACCCCTTCAATATTGGCACGCTCACGGTTCACTGTGAGTGATACTTCCGGGTTGGTGAGGTCAACGTCCATTTTCAGTTCTTCCACACCGGGAACATCAATCGAATCGAGGTAGTTTTTCAAACTCACCGCAGTTTTGATAAGATTATCAAAATCTTCACTAGCTATTTCGATATTGATCGGCGGTTCTGTTGGCGGACCGGAACTTTCCTGGTTCACCGATATTTCCGCGCCGGGTATTCCCTGTACGGCCTGCCTGATAGAATCGAGATAGGCTGCTGTGGAAACGCCGTTCCTGTTTTTGAATTCAACAAATGAAACCTGTACCCGTCCGAGTTCGGGTCGCGTACTCCTGTCGCCACTCGCGGGGTCGGCGGCGCCCACGCCCACGTTCGAGATCACGCTTTCCACGATTGGATTCTTCTTTCCGTTTTCCATTCCCAGCACCTTGTTTACACGTTGCTCGAGTATCTGGGTAACTGAATCTGTATATTCCACATTTGTTCCCACCGGTTCTTTCAGGTACACGTAGACGTAGTTTGGATCCGCACTGGGGAAGAATACTACGGCCACACGGTTAAATGCAATGGACCCTACAAAAATGAACAGGCTCACAAAGAAAAGTACGATTGTACCGAGCAGCAGGTACACCGGTCTCCAGCCCTTCAGCGACCAGCGCAGAAGCTTCTCGTATCTCCTCATTACCGCGGGCAGCACACGATTCTGAAAACCGCGGATAACATCGTTGATGAAGAAATTATTCAACAAGACAAGAATGATTATGAACAGCAGCAGGTTACCCACGAATCTGGCTCCTGCGAGGTCGAGCAAAATGCCGAGACCAACGCCGATCCACAATCCTTTCTTCTTGAAAATATCGGTTTTCCTGCGATGCTCCCCGTGCGGATGGTTCATGAAATCCACCGCAAACACGGGGTTCATGATAAATGCCACCACCAGTGAAGCCGTAAGGGTAAAGATCAGCATCACCGGTAAGTAGATCATGAACTTACCGATAATACCCGGCCAGAAAAGCAATGGGAAAAATGGCGCCAGCGTGGTCAGCGTCCCTGCAAACACAGGAATAAAGATTTCTCCCGCCGCCATTATTGCCGATCGCTCGGACGATAATTTCCCGCCGCCCTGCACAAATATGCGGTGCGTGTTTTCGATCACCACAATGGCATCATCCACAATGATCCCAAGACCGAACAACAGCGCGAACAGCACAATGAAGTTGAGCGTCACGTGCGCCCCCACCATCAGGTCGGCCGCCGGCAAAAACAGGAACGCGACAAACATACTCAAAGGCACACTCAACGCCACGAAGAATGCGATTGTCACTCCCATAAAGAACATCAATATCAGCAACACGAGTACGAACCCGATGACGATGGTGTTAACGAGGTCGTTGAACGAGTGGCTCGCATTTTTACTGAGATCACCTGTAAGCACGATCTTCACATCCGGCGGCAATACGTTTTCCTGCATGTCGCCTACCAACGTCTTTACGTCGTCGGCGGTTTCGATGAGGTTTTCTCCCGCTCTCTTGATAATGTTCAGCGTGATCACGTTCTTTCCTTCCAGGCGCGCGAAGCTTTCTTTTTCCTTCGTCGTATCCTTTATGGTTGCAATATCTTTCAGGTAGATAGGGTTGCCGCTTGTGTTGCGTACCACTATCTTTTCAATATCAGATGCCGTTTTGAACTGCCCTTTGAGCTGAAGGTTTCTTTTCATGTTGCCCACTTCGAGCAGACCTCCGGATATATCCATATTTTCCCTGGCCACGGCGTTGGCAATATCATCGAAGGTGATATTGGCGCTTTGCATGCGGTAATTGTCCACATTGATCTGGAACTCTCTCTCCGGCGCGCCTACAATATCTACTCTGTTGATCTGTGGAAGTTCTTCCAGCCTGTCCTGCATATCATCGGCAAATTCCTTCAAACGCATCGGATCGTAATCGCCGCTGATGTTTACATACATGATGGGAAGATCCGATAGGTTCACATCCATCACCGATGGTTCCTCGGTGAGGTCGGTAGGCAGGTCCGGCTTGGCCTTATCCACCGCATCCTTCACCTTTTGCAGCGCGACATCAAGATCCTCAGATGCGTCGAATTCGATAATGATCGCTGAATAATCCTGTACTGATGTACTGGTCACTTTGTTCACTTTGATACCGCTCAGCGATTTCAATTGCTTTTCGATCGGTTGCGTCACCAGGTTTTCAATATCCTTCGGCGAGTTACCCACGTAAATCGTCTGAACATAAATGGTCGGTATCACCAAATCCGGGAACTGCTCTTTCGGAAGGGTAACGAATTGTGTAACGCCAATCAATGTAATGAACACCATCAACAGGTATATAGACGTTCTGTTCCTGATACTCCATGTTGTGGGACGGAACTGCTTAAACCTGTCCTTAATATTTTCTAGTGCACTCATACTTATTTTTTGTAGTTGATGCTAACAGTTTCCTTTCTTATATGTTATCGCCCGTGGTCACCGGTTGTCCGTCATAAAGACCCTGGAACCCTTCTGTAATCAGTGCATCATCTTTCTGCAGACCGCTTTTCACTTCCAGTTCATTCCCGTAGAGCTCCCCAATTTCCAATTGCCTTTTCTTCGCCACAAGTCTTCCATTCTGGTTCTCTGCCACCATCACATATTTTCCCTTCTCATCATTTTGAAGTGTGTTCATCGGAATGGTAACCGTATTATTCGCCTGGTAGTCCTGTATCTGCACCAGCGCTATCTGGTTCGGACGGAACTCTTTTGATGCAGGGATCTTTGCCTCGATGTAGAACGAGCGGGTGGCGGGATCGATCGTTCTGCCCTTAACACTGATCTTCGATTTCACTGTTTTTTTGATATCGGGCAGTGTTATTACGATTTCAGATCCTTCGTTTACCCTGTGCTGGTAGTTTTCAGGCACCTGCACGGTTACCTTGAGGTTGTTTGTGTTCACAATGCGGATGCCCATCACGCTGGCAGACTGGGCAGTGAAAAACTCGCCCACTTTTATGTTTACGATATCGGCCACGCCCGACATCTGCGCATACACATTCGTCATTGACAACTGCTCGTTGAGCAACGCCAACTGTTTCTTAAGATTGTCCACGTTGCTTTTGGCCTGCAGCAGTTCCACTTCGGTTCCAATTTGTTTGTCCCAAAGGTTCTTGCGGCGCTCATACAATGTTTCAGCGAGGTTCATCTGAACTTTCAGTTGATCGATCTGCTGTTTTACCACTGCATTGTCGAGTTTCATCAACAACTGGCCGTTCTTCACATAATCGCCCTGCTTCACATAAATTTCCTTTACCTGTCCACCCTGGCCCCTGGGTGTTACATAGGCGATATTTTCCGCATCGATCCGGCCCTGCAGGTCGATGTAGTGGGTGAAGTGATTCAGCGACACCGGCGTTATTTCAACGAGTTTTGCGTTCACCTTTGCCAGGCTGGTATCCACTTTGGCGAGCTCTTCTTCGAGTGCGGTCACCTGCGCGTTGATGGAAGACTGCTGCTCCTTCAATTTTTCCAGGCGGGCCTTTTTCGCCGACAGATCATCCTTATCCTGCTTTACACTGCTTCCGCACGCTGCAAGGAAAACAACCAGCATTGCAGACGCAGTTAATTTAATGGTATTCATTTTCGTGTATTTGACTTTCATAAAAGTTTTGTTATGTATTACAGCTTGCCTGTTGCCCTCAGGTAATCTACCCTTGCGATGATGGCATCATAAAGCGCCGCGTAATAATTATTTTGTGCCGTGGTCAGCTCTGCCTGCGAGTTGGTTATCTCCAGGTTGGAACCGAGGCCCTGTTCATATTTAAGTTTGGTTTGATTATATACCTCTTCGGCCAGTTCCATGTTCTTTTTCTGGTATTCCATTGTTGCCACCGCCGATCGGATATTGATCCTCGTCTCTTCCACTTCCTTATTGATGGTAAGTTCGAGGTTCCTGATGCTGTTTTCGGTTTGTTCCAGTTGGAGTTTCGCTGTCTTTACGCGTGCGGCTTTTGCCAGGCCGTCAAAAATCGGTACGTTGATCCGTACACCGATCGAAGATGAAGGGAACCAGCTTTCACCCGACTTAAAGAAATTGAATTTATTCCGCTGTGCTATCTGGTAGTAAGAGCTGGTCAGCGACACCGAAGGCAGGTAGCTCAACTTGTACCGCTTTACATTGAACTCGTTCAGTTTTTTATTCAGCAGCAATTGCTCATAATCCGGCCTTTCGTTGTACGTGAATTTTTCTTCAAGCAGTTCCTGCGAATAAATTTCTTCCGGAAGCGTATCCTTCAGTTCCAGCCGCTCATTCGATGGCATGCCGATGAGCAGTTTAAGGCCGATCAGCGCCGTTTTAAGGCTGTTTTCAACTTTCTCTTTTTCGGTGCGGAGGTTGGTGAGGTTCACTTCCACCTTGCTCACGTCGAGTTTTTCTGCGAATCCATTTTTGTAGATTTCTTTTGTATCGTCCAGCAGCTTTTGGATGCGCGCGATATTCGCGTCTATCGAAGACATTTGCTGGCGGCCCGCAAGTATCTGGTAATAGATTTTATACACGTTGGCCTTTATCTGTTCCTGTGTAACCTCTGCGGTTTTTTTTGCAAAATCTATCGATGTCTTTCTCGCCTGCAGGCCAACAAACACCTGTCCGTCGAACAGCAATTGCGAGAAGTCGAGACCCGCCTGGCCGATGTACTTTGTGCCGAATTGCGCTTCTACGAAACCAAAATCGCTGGGTGCAACAATGGGTTCACCATTGCCTTTCCTCACTCCCTCATCCACCAGCACGCCGTATGCTGCTGCTGCGATGAAGTTGGGAAAGCGTTGAATGGCCACATTCGGATAATAGTTTGCGCCGGCCGTACCGCTAAGCTGCGGATAGGCCGCAGCAGTGATCTCCTTGTTTTGCTGTTGCTGGAGGCTGATGCCGATCAATGCATTTTTAACCTGGTAGCTGTTCTTTGCGGCATATTCAACCGTTTCCTGTACCGTAAATACATGTGTTGAATCCTGTGCAAAAGACAGTGCGGTGACTGACAATGCGCCCACAAGCAGGTAAAGTCTCCTCCATCTATGTAACGTCCCGTATTTTTTCTTCACGTGATTGTTCATTGGTTAATTTTTATTCTTTCCTGTTGGTATTTGACGATTAGTTTATATCCCTTCGATGATGCAACACCGAATAGAAAATGTTCGATCAGCGCTTTGTGTAATTCGCCAAGGTTGAACTTTGACGAAGGAAAAATGTCCTGGTTAAAGGCAAGCATCATCCCTTCGAGCCTGAACCTGGCGATGACTTCTATGTTGATGTTGGACCGGTACAGATCTTCCCGGATGCCCCGGCGAAGATTATTTTTGATAACCTCGTACAGGTATTTGTTCTTGTGATCGAGAAAATGCTTGTAACCTCCCGGATGGAATTTTTCCAGGTCGTACATCATGGCGGGGTTCATTTCCGAGAAAATCTCCTGCACCAGCTCCATTGCTTCAAAGAGTTCATGAACGGCATCCCTGCTGTTAACCTGGTTTTTATCGCAGGTATCCTGTGCTCCTTTTATTGTGTTTTTTACAATGGCTTCAACCAGTTCATCTTTATCAGAGAAATACTGGTAAAGCGTCTTTTTTGAGACGCCTAACTGAGTGGCTATTTCGTCCATAGTGATCGACTTGATGCCGTAGCGGCGGAACAAATCGTTCGCTTTTTCCTGTATTCTTTGTTTTGTGTCCATATTCACCGTAGCAGGGCGCAAAACTATGGAAACTTTTTATGTAACCAAAGTTTCCACAGCATTTTTCGGTGAAAATTCTGCCATATGACAGTTATTTGTCGGTATTCGTTACAGTTGAACCATATTATTTTTGTTTAAATAAATGCACTTATGAAAAAAAGGCAGGGATTGAAGAAGTTATTTCATTTTTTTTTACAGGGGTTGATCATTATCGCACCTATCCTGATAACTGTTTATGCGGTGACGGCTCTTTTCAACTTTATTGACAATATCGTTCCAAATATTATAGGGAGGATGTTCCCGAACTGGATACCGCCCGATGCGCAGGGTAATCCGGGGAAGGTGCCGGGCATCGGGTTCATCATCCTGATCGCCACGGTGGTGTTTGTTGGCTACATCTCCTCTTCCTTCATTGTGGGGCGGCTGGTGGACCTGTTCGGTACCATTCTCGAACGAACACCGGGCATAAAGATCATTTACACGACCGTCAAGGATTTTTTCGAGGCTTTTGCGGGTAATAAGCGAAAATTCGACAAGGCGGTGCTGGTAAGCGTGCAGGACAGGGAGGTGTGGCAGGTGGGCTTTATTACGCAAGACGATTTGAAGCATTTGGGTATGGGGGAGGAATATGTGGCTGTTTACATTCCGAAGGCCTATGCGTTTACAGGAGAATTATATTTCGTTAAGATGGAGAGGGTGCGCCCGTTAACGGAGATGAACTCGGCCGATGCGATGAAGTTCGCCATTTCGGGTGGTGTGACGGCTATTGAGGAGGTGTGAGGCGGGAAGACGTGAGTCGTGAGACGTGAGACGTGAGACGGAAGACGGAAGATGGGTAATGGGCATTGGGTATCCCCGCTGGCGGGGGTGGCGCGGAGCGCCGGGGGTGGACTGGCAATGGGCAATAGTTATTTTAAAAAAGAAAAAAATCCCCTCCCTGAGGGAGGGGCAAGGGGTGGGTTGAAAAGATGAGAAATAAGACGGCTTTACCTACCGAAGTGTATAAACACGAACGAGGAACATCCGAGACCATACTTCCGAAAAAAATAAACGATGAAAACGATTTTGGTGATAGTGCCGCTGTTACTGGCAGGCGTGCAGGGTTTTGGCTGGGGGTTTTATGGCCACAAGAAAGTGAATTACTACGCAGTGTTCTTACTGCCCCCCGAAATGCTGGTATTTTATAAAGCAAACCTCCTTTTTGTTACCGAGCATGCAGTTGATCCCGATAAAAGAAGGTATGCAGTGCGTGAAGAGGGCCCGCGGCATTACATCGACCTGGATCAATACGGCCGGTACCCGTACGATTCGCTGCCGCGCGAGTGGACGGCCGCCGTGGAAAAATATTCGGAAGACAGCCTGAACAAACATGGCATCGTGCCGTGGTGGATACAGGTAATGCTGGGACGGCTCACAGCGGCATTCAGGGAAAAGAACGGGCGTAAAATACTGAAGCTGTCGGCCGATCTCGGCCACTATGTGGCCGATGCGCATGTACCGCTCCATGCCAGCAGCAATCACAATGGCCAGCTTACCGGCCAGCACGGTATTCACGGCTTTTGGGAATCGAGAATACCGGAATTGCTGGCGGAGAAGGAATGGTCGTTTTTCGCAGAACGGGCCAGTTATCTCCGGCAGCCCCTGGCATTTAGCTGGAAGAGAGTGCTGCAAAGCGCCGGGGCAGCGGATACGGTGCTGCGTTTTGAAAAAAAACTGAATGATGGTTTTCCTCCCGATGCCAAATATGCGTTTGAAAACAGGAACGGCTTAATTACCAGGCAGTATTCGACCGCGTACACGCTTGCATACGACCGCTTGTTAGGGGGCATGGTGGAGCGAAGGTTTGTCGAATCGGTACAGGCGGTTGCTTCGATGTGGTACACGGCGTGGGTTAACGCGGGGCAGCCCGATCTGCGCGAGCTGACAGCGACAGCAGCAACTGAAATCGAAAAAAAAGAATATGAAGAACTGAACGGGAAATGGCGCGAAGGCGAGGCGCAGGGAAAAGCCTGCAACTGAATATATAAGTCGGGCAGTTAACAGAACATAAGGATGGCAGCGGCTTACGGCTCATCAGGTATCCTTATCTTTGACGCCCATAACATTAAAAGGAAAAAACATTGAGTGCGACTCAGGTGATACACAATTTTAACGCCGGGCCAAGCATATTGCCCAGGGAAGTTTTTGAAGAAGCCAGTCAGGCAATTCTCAATTTTAATAATACAGGGCTGTCCATCCTCGAACTGGGACACCGCACAAAGACGTTTCAGTCGGTAATGGATGAAGCCATTGCATTAGTAAAAGAGTTGATGGAACTGGACAGCGATCATGAGGTGCTGTTCCTGCACGGCGGCGCCTCCACACAGTTTTTGCAGGTGCCAATGAACCTGCTGAATGAAAATGACCTTGCCGCTTATACCGACACAGGTGTGTGGGCGACGAAAGCCATTAAGGAGGCGAAGCTTTTTGGTCATGTTGAAATTGTGTCCAGCTCAAAAGACGGCCATTACAATTACCTGCCCAGGCAATTTTCGGTGCCGAAAACGGCCACGTATCTCCACATGACCACGAATAACACGATTTATGGAACACAGTGGCAGGACCTGGATATTTTTTACAACGCCGGCGTTCCTGTGGTGGCCGACATGAGCAGCGACATCCTCAGCCGCAGGATGGACTTTAACAAATTTGACCTGATTTATGCGGGGGCGCAAAAAAATGCGGGAGCTGCGGGCGCAACCATCCTCGTGGTCAACAAAAACCTGCTGGGCAAGGTGCAGCGGCCCATCCCCACCATGCTCGACTACCGAAACCACATTGCCAACGGCTCGATGCTTAATACCCCACCCGTGTTTGCAGTATACGTGAGCATGCTCACACTGAGATGGCTGAAAAACATGGGCGGCGTAGAGGTTATGGAGAAAAGAAATAATGAAAAGGCGTCACTGCTTTATCAAACAATAGATTCACTTCCGGTATTCAAAGGCACCGTTGCCAGGGAGGACAGGAGTAAAATGAACGTTTGTTTTGTAGCTCAGGATGATGTTTTGGAAAAAGAGTTTATTGAACTGTGCCAGAAAGAAGGCATGGTTGGCGTGAAGGGACACAGGAGTGTTGGAGGGTTCCGCATTTCACTGTACAATGCACTTTCTATCGAAAGTGTTGAAGCCATCACGGACCTGATGAAAGACTTTGCGCTAAGAAAATCCTAAAACTGCTAAACAAAATTAATTAGATGGCGATTGTCAATCCTTTTAAAGCTTTACGTCCGCAACCCCAGTTTGCCCCTAAAGTAGCTTCGAAACCCTATGATGTGCTGAACAGTATGGAGGCGAAGGTTGAAGCAAGAGGTAACCCTCATTCATTTCTTCACATCACAAAATCAGAAATAGACCTTCCCGAAAAAACTGACATTCATTCCACCGATGTGTACGAACGGGCGAAACAAAACCTGCACGCCTTTATTCAGCGCGGCGTGTTGTTCCGGGAGGACAAAGACTGCTTTTACATCTACCAGCTCACGATGAACGGCCGCACACAAACAGGGCTCGTGGGCGTAAGCGCCATCGACGACTACGAGAAGGACATTATAAAGAAACACGAATTTACAAGACCCGAAAAGGAACAGGACAGGATCAATCACATCAAAACTACGAGGGCCCAGACCGGCAATGTGTTTCTTGCTTACCGGAATGTTCCTGAAATTGACGAGATCATCGCGAAGTGGAAGGAAACGCACGATCCGGTGTACGACTTTGTTGCCGACGACGGCGTGAGCCACGCCATTTGGGTGATCAATTCGGACCAGGTAAACAATTCGCTGAAAAAGTTATTCAGGGAGAAGGTACCGGCTACGTACATCGCCGACGGTCACCACCGCGCCGCTTCTGCCGCCAAAGTGCGTTTGCTCATCGAAGAAAATTATTTCCTTACTACCCTGTTTCCTGCCAATGAACTGAAGATCATGGACTACAACCGGGTGGTAAAAGATCTGAATGGCCTGCAGCCTGCCGACTTGATCGAAAAGCTGCAGGAAGATTTTAAGGTGCAGGAAGTTAATGAACCGGTTGCACCCGCCGCACTGCATGAATTTGGCATGTATCTTAAAAATAAATGGTACAGGCTGAGGGCGAAAGAAAATACTTATAGCGACGACCCCATTGGTGTGCTGGATGTGTCGATACTTGCCAACAATGTGCTCGACAAAATTCTCGGCATAAAGGACCAGCGAACGGATACACGCATAGATTTCGTTGGAGGGATCAGGGGTTTGCAAGAACTGGAAAAACGAGTGAACAGCGGAGAAATGGCCGTGGCCTTCAGCCTGTTCCCTGTGAGCATCGGGCAATTGTTCGACATTGCGGACAGCGGCAATGTAATGCCGCCGAAAAGTACCTGGTTCGAACCGAAGCTCAGGGATGGGTTGCTTACTCATCTGGCAGATGAGTAAGAGAATAAATCAAATCAACAGGATGAAGAATATCCTATCAATTGCTACAGCTATTTTATTGTGTACCGCGGTGAAGGCGCAATCTGCGGGCCAAACGGCAAAAACTTTTATCCGGGAAGGTGATTACACCAACGCGATACTGGTGCTTAACCGCGCCATTCAAACCGACCAGAACAACATCGAGTTGAAAAAGGACCTGGCCTTCGCTTATTACCTGCAACGTGATTATCCCAAGGCACTGTCTGCCATCCGCCCTGTGGTGGAGAGCAACCAGTCGGATCCGCAAAGCTACCAGATCATCGGGATGGTGTACAATGCGCTGCAGGACAAGAAAAGCTCGGAAAGATCGTACCGGTCGGGCATCAGGAAGTTTCCGAACAGTGGCGCGTTGTATAATGAATACGGCGAACTGTTGTGGAGCGGCGCAGCGTTCACGGAGGCGTCGAAACAATGGCTGAAGGGGATTCAGAAGGACCCGAACTATTCAGGTAATTATTATAATGTGTCGAAGTTCTATTTCATGTCGGCAGATAAAGTGTGGGCCCTGATCTACGGTGAGATCTTCGTTAACCTGGAAAGCTACAGCAGGCGTACGCCAGAGATAAAAAATTTGCTGCTGGAGGGTTATAAAAAACTGTTCAGCGAAACCGATATGACGAAAAGCCAGGACAACAGGAACGACTTCGTAAAGGCGTATCTCGATGTGATGAAGCGGCAGTCGAAGGTAGTGGCATCGGGCGTAACGCCGGATGCGCTGGCGGCGCTCCGCACGAGATTTTTGTTGGATTGGTTCGATAAATATTCCGAAAAGCTGCCGTTCCGGTTGTTTGAATACCAGCGGCAGCTCGCAAGGGCGGGTCTCTTCGAGGCGTACAACCAATGGATATTTGGCGCCGCCAACGATCTCTCGGCGTTCCAGCAGTGGACCGTCACCCATAGCGAAGAATACAAGCGCTTTACCGATTTTCAAAGAAACAGGGTGTTTAAGTTGCCCGAAGGGCAGCATTATATGGGCAGGTGAGCGGAACGGCAATGGGCAAACGGGAGACGGGAGACGGGAGACAGGAGGGGGTCAGTTTTAACTTTTAAGTTGTAAGTTTTAAGTTTTGCCCGAAGGGCAGGGGCAGGACCACAGGCCAACCGGGAAACGATTTTGTAGGTT
>CBIGXK010000071.1:0-13284 GCA_966193805.1 uncultured bacterium
GGCGCTTCGCGCCACCCCCGCCAGCGGGGGATATTAAGTTTCCACCGCTGGTCCTCCCCCGGTCCCTCCTTCGTCTGGACCACCCCCTCCAAAGGGGGATATAAAAGGTGCATGACGAACCACGTATCCCCCGCTGGCGGGGGTGGCGCGAAGCGCCGGGGGTGGACAACAAAAATCAAATATTCAACCCCCCACACACACTCAACACCTGACCGGTAATATAAGAGCTCATATCAGAACCAAGGAAAAGTGCGGCGTCGGCAATCTCTTCGCCGGTTGAAAACCTGCCCAGAGGTATTTTACTCAAAAAAGCTTTTCCCGCCTCACCTTCCGTCATGTGATGCGTCATATCTGTTTCAACGAAGCCAGGAGCAATGGCATTACTGCGGATGTTCCTGCTGCCCAGTTCATGCGCCATTGATTTTGTAAATCCGATAATTCCCGCCTTGCTGGCTGCATAACTCGCCTGTCCGGCATTGCCGCGGATGCCGATGATCGAGCTCATGTTAATGATGGAACCGCTTTTTGCCTTCATCATTGGACGAATCACCTGCTTCGTCATGTTAAAAACACTTTTCAGGTTCACGGCCATCACCTCGTCCCATTGCTGTTCCGTAAGTCGCAGCAGGAGATTATCTCTCGAAATGCCGGCGTTGTTGACGCAGACGTCAACCGTTCCGAACTCTTTAACCACATCGTTCACCATCGACTCGCATTGTTCATAAATGCCGGCGTTTTTCTGATACGCTTTCGATTTGGTGCCGAAAGATCTCAGTTTCTCTTCCAGTGCTGCAGCTTTTTCTTTGCTGGAATCGCTTACAAAACTGAAGGCCACGTGGGCGCCGTGTTCTGCAAATTTTAATGCGATGGCTTCGCCTATGCCGCGCGTTGCGCCGGTGACGATGGCTACTTTGTTTTCGAGTAATTTCATGGGCTATTAAATAAGTTTAAACTTAAAAGTTAAAAGTTAAAACCGAAAAACCTTTCCCGTCTCACAACGCGAACTTCAAAATTTCGTCAATATACATTCTTTCATTGCAAAGCCGCGGCACTTTGTGCTGGCCGCCTAATTTACCGCGGCTCTTCAGCCAGTTATTGAACGATCCCTTTTTTAATATTCTCAACACCGGCAAACTCAACGCGATATCTTTATAACGCTTCGCCTCGTAATCACTGTTCGCACGTTGCAACGCACTGTCGAGCTCGACAGTGAATTGATGAATATCAGCAGGCTCCTTCTCAAATTCAATCAGCCATTCATGCGCCCCGTTGCTATTATCACTGAAATAAACCGGCGCCGCCGTATAATCATTTACAATCGCATCGCACTTTTCAGAAGCGACCGAGATTGCAAGATCGGTATTATCAACAATTACTTCTTCACCGAAAGCATTGATAAAATGCTTCAACCTTCCGCTTACAACAACTTTGTACGGACGCAAAGAGGTGAAACGAATGGTGTCGCCGAGCAAATATCTCCATAACCCACCGTTGGTGCTAATGACCAAAGCATAATTTTTGCCCAGCTCAACCTTGCGAAGCCCGATGGTATGAGGATGTTTTTTGCCGTATTCTTCCACCGGCATAAATTCCATAAAGATGCCATGGTCAACAAACAGCAATAGTCCTTCATCTTCCGGGCTTTCCTGTGCGGCAAAAAATCCTTCACTCGCATTGTACATTTCAAGGTAGTGGATCTTCTTTCCTACCAGCCTGTTGAACTGCTCACGGTATGGCTTAAACGAAACCCCGCCGTGCATGTACAGTTCGAGGCTCGGCCATACATCGGCAATGCACGACTTGCCTGTTTTCTCAAGAATTTTTTTGAATAGCACCAAGGTCCACGTGGGAACGCCGGATATAGAGGTCACGTTTTCTTTGATGGTGCTGAG
Organism: uncultured bacterium; assembly: GCA_966193805.1. Taxonomy (GTDB): domain Bacteria; phylum Bacteroidota; class Bacteroidia; order Chitinophagales; family Chitinophagaceae; genus Flavitalea. Next base: position 1,893 of record CBIGXK010000071.1, read on the forward strand.
CGCAAGCTTTTCAATTTTATCTTCCCATTCGTCCATCAGCGCAATCGACAGCTCGGGCGTTTTGATCCATGAGCCCCAGAAGGGCGTGTTTTGCAACAGCACGGCGCTGAGGTCGCCGAAGTGCACTTCCTCGTTCACCTGGTGAATGGTGTGGCTGCCGCCGATCACCAGGCCCTTGCCGGTTAAAAGGTCCGAATCGGGATTGAAGTTGTAGTAAAGCGTGAGCACATCTTTCGCCGCCTTGAAATGGCAGTCTTGCAGGCTCTCATCGGTAACCGGTATGAATTTGCTTTTGTCGCTGGTGGTGCCGCTGCTTTTTGCGAACCAGGTAACGGGTGTGTTCCACAGCACATTCTGTTCACCGTGCATGATGCGCTTGATGTAAGGCTTCATGTCGTTGTAGTCGTGGATGGGTACGGCTTTTTTGAAAGCCCTGATGCTGAACAGCTTCGAAAAATTATATTTCTTGCCGAATTCTGTGTATTGCGCAGACGTCACAATATCCTGCAGCACCTCGCGCTGCGAATCTTCGGGATGATCTCTCCATCCTTCGATCCGCCAGAGCCGCATTCGTGCTAAACCTGATATGGCTGGTGATAGGAGTTTCACAGTCCTTCCCGGGCTTCTTCGTGGAGGTAATCCTTTCTTTTTAGTTCAAAATTACGTCCAAGGTACAGCCGCCGCACCTGCTCGTTTTCGGCAAGCTCTTCAGCGGTACCATGCTGGAATATTTTTCCTTCGATCAGCAGGTATGCCCTGTCGCAGATCGAAAGTGTTTCATTCACGTTATGGTCTGTGATAAGGATACCGATGTTCCGGTATTTGAGGCGCGCCACCACTGCCTGTATGTCTTCAACCGCAATCGGATCTACGCCGGCAAACGGTTCGTCGAGCAGAATGAATTTGGGGTCCACCGCGAGCGCCCGTGCTATTTCGGTTCTTCTTCTTTCCCCCCCGCTTAATGAATCGCCGTTGTTTTTGCGTACATGGTGAAGATGAAACTCTTCTAGCAGCTCCTCCACCTTTTTCTTTTGTTCGCCCTTAGTAAGGTTCGACATCTGGAGCACCGCCAGCAGGTTATCTTCCACGCTCAGCTTCCTGAACACCGATGCTTCCTGCGGCAGGTAACCAATGCCCAGTTGCGCCCGTTTGTACATCGGCAGCCGCGTAATTTCCCGGTCGTCGAGGAACACCTTGCCCTCGTCGGGTTTAATAAGGCCAACCACCATGTAAAAAGTGGTGGTCTTGCCGGCGCCATTGGGCCCAAGCAAACCGACGATCTCTCCCTGTTTCACATTGATGGAAACATGGTTCACGACCGTGCGGCTGCGATACGATTTAATAAGGTTGCTCGTGTTTATTTCACTCGTCAAGGTGCAGGCTTTCAGGCAAAAATACCGTAACAAATACAAAAAACCTGTCCTATGTTTGCACGCTGTAAAACATTAACGAAGGGATGAAAGTTATCGACCACATCAGGCAGGCAAAGGATACATTGATATCGTTCGAAATATTGCCTCCACTTAAAGGAAAGACTATCAATTCGATCTATGAACACCTCGATCCGCTCATGGAGTTCAACCCTTCTTTCATTAATGTTACCTATCACCGCAGCGAGCATGTGTTCAAAAAGAAGGCCGACGGAACGTTCGACAAGGTGGAGGTGAGGAAAAGGCCCGGAACGGTGGGCATTTGTGCCGCCATCATGAACTATTACCACGTTGACGCAGTACCGCACCTGATTTGCGGCGGTTTTACCAAAAGAGAAACAGAAGATGCGCTGATCGACCTGAACTTCATTGGCGTGGATAACGTGCTCGTACTGAGGGGCGATGCAGCAAAAAATGAAACCCTCTTCGAACCCGATCCCGACGGACACCGCTATGCGATCGACCTGCTGAAGCAGGTGGTGAACCTCAACAACGGCATTTACCTCGAAGAAGACATTCTCGACGGCTTCCGCACGCGCTTTTCCATCGGCGTGGCGGGCTATCCCGAAAAGCACTTCGAGGCGCCCAACATGAACTCGGACCTTTCGCACCTGAAGGCGAAAGTGGATGCAGGCGCCGAGTACATCATCACCCAAATGTTTTTCGACAACAAGAAGTATTTCGACTTTGTTCAGAAATGCAGGGAAACGGGCATTGACGTGCCCGTTATCCCCGGCCTGAAGCCGGTAACCAGCAAAAAACAGTTGTCGGTGCTGCCGCGAACTTTTCACGTGGACATACCCGATGCCCTGAGCGAGGAGATCATGAAATGCAAAACAGACAAGGACGTTGAAAAAGTAGGCGGAGAGTGGCTGATCGAGCAGTCAAAGGAGCTCAAAAAAGCCGGTGTGCCGGTGCTGCATTATTACACGCTGGGCAAGTCGCATGTCATCTGCAATGTGGTGAAGAACCTGTAACGCTAATTTTTCGGGAGACTCCTGAATACTCTTTTGTTGATCCTGACCGGATATTTCTTTTTCAATGCCGCTATCCATTTTTCTTCGAGGTACACCTGGTAGTCGTTGATGATGGCGCCTTTGGCATCTTCAAAATTTTTGGGCTCGTCGGGGGGGTAAAGTTTGATGATGTAGGCGAAGGTCCTGCTGCTGTCCTGGGGATTAATAACCGGTGCAGTCGTTAGGCCGGGTGTGAAATTGGTGCGGTCGATAACAGGAATCTGGCCAAGTTCGAACCTTCCCGAATCCGCCTGGATCAACCCATTGCTCTCGTCGGCCCACTGCCTCCATTCTTCGAAATTGTTTGTGACATTCTCACGTGCCTTTGCGGTAAACTCTTCATTGAGTGTGGTGATGATGAGCGCATCGGCGCTGTTTTCCCACTTGTATTTTTCTTTGTGGTGGTCGTAATATTCTTTCAATCCGTTGGTATCGGATGAAGCCGCGTTCCAAACTTTTTGCTGCATGATGGTGAACAGCAGGTTGCCCTCGCTGAACTCTTTCATTTGCGCCCCAAATTCGGGTTGGTAATTTTCCAGGTGATCGCGGTAGAAGCCCAGCACCGCGCTGTCATTGGCAAGATCTGCTGCTGCGGCGTCTTTCTCTATTCTTTTTCTGATGTTTTGAACGAGCATCGCCTGTGCCACCTGCATGCGGTCGCTTAACGTTACCCGTTCGCGGATAACGCCTTTCCAGTCATTGTTTGAAGGATCTTCGATGACAGGTATTCGCTGCAACCGCCTGATGATGTGATAACCGAAAGAGGTGCGCACCGGTTGGCTGATGTCGCTGTCGTGCTGCAGTGCAAAGGCGGCATTTTCAAATGCAGTGTCGTATGTGCCGACGCCGAACGCGGGTATTTCACCCCCGGCCATGTAACTGAGTTGATCGTCGCTAAGCTGTGCGGCAAGATCGGCAAAGTCTGCACCGGCCATCAATGCTTTATAAATCGAATCGGCACGTTGCGCCAACTTGTTATCTATATCAGCTGCAGAATCGGGTGGAAAGGCCACCTGTATTTGCGCCACCCTTACTTTACCAACAGCTTTTCTTTCACCGTCGTTTCGGAGAATGTGAAACCCCGATGCTGATTGAAAAGGGATGGAATATTTTCCAACGGGTGTACTGTAGGCGATGGTTTCGATGGAATAAGGTAAAACAAAGGCGGTGATGTAACCGAGCGACCCATGCTGATAATCATCCGCCACCTTATCGAACGCCTCGCCGTTTTGGAGCCGTTGATAAGCGGCATTAATTTGATTTTGGGCGTCGTTTATTTCGTTATCGGGAGCGTCTTTACCTGCCGCTATGAATATTTGAGACAGGTGAATGTCTTTGAGGCTTCTCTCAAAAGCTTCGTCGGTCAGCAATTCGATGCTGGCATCTTCCTTTAGATATCCTTCAGAAAGCTGGTTGCGAAACGATTTCATTTCGGCGCGCTGTGTGGCGGTGGTGTCCATGCCTGCATCCATGGCCGCCTGTACCTTCAGTTTAAATTTCAGGTAGAGGTCGAGGTAGTCGGCATAAGACATTTTTGCAAGGCTGCTGTCGGTGTTGTTTTTGTTATATGCCTGGAGAAACTCTTTTTTTGAAACAGCGTGATTGCCGTAGGTAAAGAGGGTTTGCGAAGTAGCCGCAGCGGGCAGCAGAAAACAGGCAATGGGCAGTAGGCAACAGGCAATTAAATTCATCTTTAATGATTGCTTATTGTTTGTTCTGTGCCGTCCTCTTTGCATCAATGACTTCATCTATTTGTAAATAGTTTAGTTTTTTTGCGATGATCCTTTTGTCCTGATCCAACAGGTAAAGCAACGGTGTTTGGTACACATCGTACAACTGCTTGTAGCTGGGCCGCTCCATCCTCGCATCTTCTTCTTCCTTTGATGGCAATTGGTACACATGAACCCACCCTTCTAAATCGTGTTCTTTGATAAACTTCTTCCATTCATCGTCGGGACCTTCTGTTTTTACAGCGTAGATCTTCACGCCCTCCTTCTTCCATTTTGCCTTGTAAATAGAGTCCACTTTCGGCACTATATCCTTGCAATGCGAGCAGGTAGGGTCCCAAAAGCAGACCACCGTGAACGGGGCCGTCTGACTATATAACGGCATTGGCTTGTTTGCAGTATCCACCATGTCGAGTTGCGGCGCCTGCCTGCCTATCAGGTTAGCCATCAGGCTGTAGGCTCTTTTGGTAGCAAAGTCTTTGTACTGCGGCGTAAAGAATTCCGTCTTGCCTGTGTTGATGTATTTTTCAAAAAGATGCACAAATACGGCGTCCTGCCCCATATAAGTGGGATTGATGTACTGCTGTACGAAGCGCACCATCAGGAACTGGTACATTTCTTTTGCGCTTCTTGAATAGAGCAGCATTTTGTCTATTTCCTTAATTAATGAATCGGGGCTCGGCGAAACGAGGTCGCGGTAATATTTGTCGAGTTTTTCTTCGAAGAACGGTGTTCTTACGAGGCGGTCGTCGCCGAAGTCCACACCATCCCAGTAGTGTTCCTTAAAAAATTCATAGACGAAATTCGAATCGTATTTTCCGCCGGGATGTTCCGATGCCGGCGGAATTTTCGGCTCGGTCATGGCACTGAAGAGTGCCGCCAGGAACGAAGCCGGGTCCTTTTTTGTGACGCTGTCGCGGAAATGCTGCAGGCTGCCCGTCAGGGTCCTTACCTGTGCATAGAGCCGGGCAGAATCTTTGCTCGTTTTTGCGGAGCCGAGGTTTTTGTTCAGGTCGTTTATTTTCTGACCGGTGCTTCCGGCAAAGGCGGAGTACCGCTGAAACTGGGTGTTCACGTCCGACCCGCTGAAAGCCACGCCGAACGGCAGCTTTGCGCTGTCGGCCGCTACTGAGAATTGCTGATCCTTATCTATCAGCATTTCAAACATAATCTGTTTCGACGGTGAGACGATGAAATAGATGCCCCCGGGCAGTGCCGAATCTCCTTTAAACACTCCCTTTGAATGGCTGTCCAGCAGCGCCGAATCGGCCAGCGCCCTCACCTTGCCGTAGTAATAGCCGAGGTAAACATACGAGTTGGCGTATGGTTTGATTTCAACCGGTATGTTGTAACCCGTTTGCGATGAGGCGTAAATGGCGGTAATAAGGGTGAAGATGAGTAGTGTAAGCTGTTTCATCAGGTTTACAAATATACCGAGCGTTTTGTAGTATTATTGTGTATGCTGCTAATGTATTCTTTATCGACTGGCCCGCGGCTGCAATACATTGTTAATTTTTTCGGCCAGGAACTGTTCGATCGTCCGATAATGATCACGAATAACCGGGTCGAATACATGATGTATAACGGCCCGAAGATCAATTACTCGGACGAAGAACTTACCGGCAACGACTTTCTCGTTGTACCGGTACCACTTCTTTTTGAAAGAGGTGTAAAGCAGCAGCCTATCACTTGTTTCGACGCCGGTTTTCACAAGGCTTTTTTTGAATCGGGCGGTATTATGGGCTTCGATATATTCGCGGCTTCGTTTTACCTGCTCAGCCGTTACGAAGAATACCTTCCCCACGAAAAAGACGCGTACGGCCGCTTTCCGCATACCGCTTCACTTGCCTTTAAAGAGGGGTTCCTTTTGCAGCCGCTCATCAACCTGTGGCTGCACGAATTCAGGTTGTCGCTGGCCGCCAGGTTTCCCTCACTAAAGTTCAGAGGCGCGGAGTTTGCCAACCTCGTCACTTACGACATTGACATCGCTTATTCGTATCTCAGCAAGGGTTTGTGGCGAAATATAGGCGGAAGCCTCCGTTCAATGTTGCGCGGACAATGGCGGCAGCTTGCCGAACGGTGGAAAGTGCTTGCCGGCGTGAAAAAGGATCCGTTCGACTGTTACGAATGGCTCGACGCCCTACAGTTGTATTGCCGCGCCAAGCCTTATTTCTTTTTCCTGGTGGCGAAGAACACTTCGCGGTACGACAAGAACGTGTCAACGGCATCAAAAAGATTTCGGCAACTCGTGGAATATTATGCATCCACTTTTCATGTGGGGCTGCATCCTTCCTGGCAAAGCGGCGATGACCGGGCGTTGCTGAAAGAAGAGCTGGAATGGCTGGAGGTGGTGGCCGATAAAAAGGTGTGCGCGAGCCGGCAGCATTACATCCGGTTAAATTTGCCCGGCACGTACCGCGAACTTATCGATGCCGGCATAAGCAAAGATTTTTCCATGGGATATGGAAGTATTAATGGCTTCAGGGCGTCGGTGGCATCGAGCTTCGCGTGGTATGATTTGGAAAGGGAAGAGGCAACGCCGCTAACAATATATCCCTTTTGTTTTATGGATGCCAATTCTTTGTATGAAGAAAAACACACGCCGCAGCAGGCCTATGAGGAGTTGATGACGCTCTATAATTATGTGAAGAAGGTGAACGGGATGCTGATTACGATATGGCACAACCACATGCTAACGCACGATAAGCAGTTGATGCAATGGAGCGGCATGTTTGAATTATTTATGAAGGAAACCGTTTACTGGGATGCTTATTACGATGGGAGCAAAGAGCTGGGCAGCAGGGTCGCTGCGTTTTCGTAGGGCGGGAGACGGCGGCAAAGGGCAAACGGCAATCGGCAATCGGCAAAGGGCAATCGTGAGACGTGAGACGTGAGACGGAGATTTCCCCCGCTGGCGGGGGTGGCGCGAAGCGCCGGGGGTGGACACAGGCAAACGGCAATGGCCAAACGTGAGACGGTTTTAACTTTTAACTTTTTTCCCTCAATGCATGATTGATCTTCCACACGCCATAAAGCGTAATGGCTCCGCCTGTAATAATAAAAGCTGTAAGCCTTTCTCCAAAAAGTAAACTCCCTATCATTACCGCAACTATCGGATTGATATATGCGTAAATAGACATTTGCTCGACAGCTAATCTTTGCAACGCGTAGATATATGCAGTAAAGGCGACGAGCGAACCGAAGATAACGAGGAAGCCAATTGCGGTCCATGACTGCCAGGGTATGTCGCGAACAGGCATTGTTGTTCCGGTTGCATAAGAAATGGTGAGGAGCACAATACCTGCCATAAACATTTGTAAACCCAGGCTGAAGTATGGATTGAAATCCTTTGCTTCTTTTTTGGTAAACAGGGTGCCCAGCGCCCATGTCCACGAAGCGGTAAATGAAATGGCGATCCCAAATAAAAATTCATGGTTGAGAAAATCGGCCAGGTGCTCATAAAAGATGACGCAGATGCCCGCAAAGCCCAATAGAAATCCTTTCAACGCAGCAATGGGAATGCGCTCCTTTGAAGTAAAAAGACCGATGATCACCATCCACAACGGAAACGTTGCGGCGATGATGGCGCCGAGCCCCGCAGAAATATACTTCACTCCCCACGTGGTGAGTCCATTGCTGCAGAGAATGTTGAGCACACTCAGCACGCCGATCACATACCATTCGCGGCCCCTGGGCCATGTCGCACGCGTGACTGTAAAATAAGTAACAATGATGAGCCCCGCCAGCAATTGCCTGAACCCTGCGAGTTGCAATGCCGGCATATGCATCACTCCCTGTTTCGATGCCACCCAGGTTGTGCCCCAAAAAAGACAAACGGTGGCCAGGGCAAGAAATGCCTTTATGCGGTTACTGCTTGTCCTCTCCAATGTATTGGTGATGATCCTGAGTGCCACGCCCCGTTAGTGTTTGAAATGTCTCATGCCGGTAATGACCATGGCGAGGCCGTTGGCTTTGCAATATTCAATCGAATCCTTATCCCGAATGGAGCCGCCCGGTTGAATGAATGCGGTGATACCCGCTTCATGCGACATCTTTACACAATCATCAAAAGGAAAGAAGGCATCCGAGGCGAGCACCGCTCCCTTCAGATCGAAATTGAACTGCCGTGCCTTGTCGATCGACTGCCTCAGCGAATCGATCCGGCTGGTTTGTCCGCATCCTTTGCCGATGAGCTGCTTATTTTTTACAAGCGCGATGGCATTTGATTTTAGATGCTTGCAAACGAGGTTCGCAAATTCGAGATCCTGTTTTTCCGATTCGCTGGCAGGCCTTGCGCCCGTTTCTTCCCACCGGGAAAAGTTGCCGGTATCATTCTGCTGGCTGAGAACACCGTTCAACAGCGACCGGTACTGAGAAACAGCATTTGTTTTTGCGGTTTGCTGCAACAGTATCCTGTTCTTTTTTGATTTAAGAACGTTGAGGGCGTCTTCGCTGAAAGAAGGAGCGATCAGGACTTCAAAGAAAATTTCGTTGATGGCCCCGGCTGTGCTTTTATCGATTTCCGCATTGCAGGCGAGCACACCGCCAAAGGCGCTTTCAGGATCGCCGGCCAGTGCCGCATCCCACGATTCTTTCACCGTATTTCGCGATGCGATGCCGCAGGGATTGGTGTGTTTGATGATGGCAAATGTTGTGTCGCTGAATTCCTGGATCAACTGCACTGCCGCATCTACGTCAACAAGGTTATTATAGGAAAGCTCTTTGCCATTTAATTGTGTGAACAGCTTTGTGATGTCGCCGTAAAAAATTCCCTGCTGGTGTGGATTTTCGCCATAACGCAAAACGGTGGCAAATCGGTCGAACGGGTTGAAATGCGCCGATTTCGTGAAGTAGTTGGAGATGGCAATGTCGTAACCCGAACACACGTTGAACGCCCGGCTCGCAAAATCGCGCCGCTGTTCCAATGTGGTTGATCCCTGCTGTTCTCTGAGAATATTTTCCACCTCCTGGTAATCTTTTTTTGAAGCCACTACCAGCACATCTTTATGATTTTTTGCGGCTGCACGTATCATGGAGGGCCCCCCAATGTCGATTTTTTCTATGATGGCCGTCTCGTCGCTGGTGGAGGCAACTGTTTCTTCAAAAGGATACAGGTCAACAATCACCAGGTCCATATCGGGAATTTTATATTCATCCATTTCTTTCCGGTGCTGCTCATCGTCACGTTTGCCCAGGATGCCGCCGAATACAACGGGGTGCAACGTTTTTACCCGGCCACCCAGGATGGAGGGATAGGAGGTCAGGCTCTCCACGGGAATCACCGGGATTTTCAGCTTTTCAATGAATTGCTGTGTTCCTCCCGTCGAATATATTTTAATGCCCAGTTCGTGTAAGAGTTTTACGAGCGGGTCCAAACCTTCCTTGTAAAAAACGGAAATAAGCGCCGAAGAAATCTTTTTATTCATGCCTGATGGATTAAGTAAATACCTGTTTTTGGAAGGCTGCAAAGCTACTTGAATTGCGTTTTATTCCCATAATTTTAAAAAGCCGCGGCCGCAAAAAAGAAGCTGACGGTCACCAGCGACGCAAACAGACCCTTTTTTTCATGGAGCAGCAACCAGGCGCTCATGCAGGCAATAAAAACATACAGCAGTGTCATTTGCAGGAAGCTGATATCCAGTCCCCGCGTCGATGAAAAGCTGAACCGGTCGACGAACACTATTGCATTGTTCATGAACCGAATCATACCTGACAAAAGGGTTCCCACGCCGCGGGCAACGTCAGGAAAGGCAAACACGCAGCAGAGCAATATTTCTCCCGCCAGGATAAGGCTCGACACTGGCACCGCAATGAAATTGGTGAGCAGGAAGAGGTTGGGAAACTGGCCGAACTGGTAGATGATTACCGGCATGGTAAGAATTTGTGCCGACAATGTTACCGCATTCAGTTTCCAGACCGCATCGAGCAGCCGGTTTTTGACAGGCAAAAGGTGATACAACGGCCGATTAAATATGGCGATACCCATTAATGCCGTGTACGACAATATAAAGCCGAGATCCCACAACCAATATGGATCAACGCAAAGCAGGAAGAATGCAGACGCCGCAAGATTGTTGATGAGCGGTGCTTTTCTGCCTGCACAGTCGCCGATGACGATGGCGCTGAACATCACCGCCGACCTTAACACGGACGGAGAGGCGCCGGCAAGAAACGTAAACAACCACAGGCCGCCCATCACCAGCAGGGCCGAGAGATACCTGCCACCGCTTTTGGCCGCCAACGGACTGCATAAAAACTTCAGCAGTGCATAGATCAATCCCAGGTGGAGGCCGGATATTGCGATGACGTGCACCACACCCGTGTTGCTGTACGATTCGACGAGGTCCCTGTGGAGTTCATCCTTGTAGCCAATCAGCAGTGCCAGTGCAAGGCCCACTTCTTTTTTGCCGGGAATATTTTCTTTGATGACGCTGATCACCCACGACCTGATCGAGAAAATCAGGTTGGCGAACCCATCCGGTTTGGCAATGGATGTCACAATAAATTCATCCGCTTTGAGAAAAACCTGGTAATGGATGTTACGGAACGCGCAATATTTTGCATAGTCAAACCGGGACGCCGGATCCTTGTTCTTTATGGGCCGCGGAGCTTTGACAAACACCACCGTACTTCCATAACCGGGAGGTGACGCGGAGCTGTCTTTTCTGAAGTAGAGAATCATTTTTACGTGTGGAAACAAAAGACGATCGCCGTTGCGGATGCTGGTTATGCGTGCCATAGCTCTCCACGTGGCGGGTTTTTCAGTAAGCGGTTCGATGATGGTGGCGGAAATCACCGCCCCGTCTTCTTTAAAATTTTCTACCAAACGTGCGTTTGCGAAAGGGTCCCTGGCCGCAGCTATCACCATGCCTGAGGCCAGCATTAAAACGTTGATCAGAACACCGCGAATGTGATAATTGAGATATTTCTTTTCTACCGGCAAAAAGGAGAAGGCGGTAATGCCCGCCATGGCGATGATTAACAGCGCTACACCGATGAATACCGGGTTTTCGGAGTAATGCCGGATGATTATTCCGCAGATAAACGGGATCGTTAAGCGAATGAACGGCGCCCGTTTCCATATGGGGATCAAAAAAACCATGACGGCAAGCTATCATGGTTGTGAATTTTTTCGATGGGTGAAAAAACGGCGGGAGGGAAGTATTTTAACGTCCACCCCCGGTGGTTGCCTTTCTGGCAAAACTTAAAACTTAAAAGT
>CBIGXK010000072.1:0-13272 GCA_966193805.1 uncultured bacterium
TAGCAGGCTACCGCATTCCATGGCGAGCTCGCATTTTCTTATTTCGGAACCTGCCGGCCTGATATTTTTTCCTTTTTCCAACTGGTTGTCGTGAATGGTTAGCGCCCCGGCTTCCCTGCTTACTTTTTCCTGCATCACCACTGCATCGGCGCCATCGGGAACGGGTGCACCGGTGAAGATCCTAATCGCTTCTCCCGGCTGCAGTTTTTTGCGTTGTGTTTCTCCGGCTGCGGCCTCCTCGCGCACCGCAAGCGTATTTTCTCGCTCCTCGAATCGTATAGCGTAGCCGTCCATGGCAGACTGATCAAAATACGGAACATCGGCAGTAGAAAATACGTCTTCGGCCAAAACGGCTCCCGCGGCATCTATCAGCGGCCTGCTTACAACAGCGCCGTGCCTGATGGTTGTACTGATGATTTGTTTTGCTTCTGTTACGGAAATCATACGTGGTTAGCCCCCGATTCGTATCATGCTTCTGTTTTGTATCGCCTCCGAATTGAGTATATCGAAATGCTCCGAAAGCTGGCCGCCCGTTTCTTTTGCCTTCAGTCCAATTGCACGATGAATAATGGGTACGATGTCTTCGCCCTTGCGCAATGGTCCCAATATGTCGAACTCCTCTTTCGAGAAAAGGCAGTTTTTCAGCTTGCCGTCGGCGGTAAGGCGCATCCTGTTGCAGGTGGAGCAGAAGGGAGCGCTCATGGTGCTGATCACAGAAAAGGTTCCCCGGTGCCCGGGAACCGCGTACGATTTCGCGGTGTCGTTCTTTTCTCCTTTTAAGGGAACGATAGGATATGCAAGGCTCACCTGTTCCAGGATCTGTTGCCAGGTTACCACCTTGTTGCTCGTCCAACGGTTGCCCTGGAACGGCATGAATTCAATAAAGCGCACGTGTACGGCGGTATCTTTTGTCCATTCAACGAAATCAAGGATCTCGTCGTCATTCATATCCTTCATCACCACCATGTTCACTTTCACATGAATATTCGCCTGGATGAGGCGGTGGATATTTTCATACACCGGTGCAAAAAGATCGCGGCGCGAAATCGTTTTGAACCTTTCGCGCTGCAATGTATCGAGGCTCACATTAATGCTGCGAATATTCGCCTGCCTGAACACAGGCATCAGGTGCTGCACGCGAACGCCGTTGGTGGTAAGGGTAAGATTTACGGGTAGCTCGCCCAGGGAAAGCATGATGTTTCCCACGTCTTTCCTCACAAGGGGTTCACCCCCGGTAAGCCGGATCTTTTTCACCCCCTCCTGCACGAAGGTTCTCGCAATTTCCAGTATCTCACTGGCCTGCATGAGCTGCGATGCCGGCGTAAACTCATAGTTCTCTTCAGGCATACAATAGAAACACCTAAGGTTGCAATTGTCCACCACCGATATCCGCAGATAATCATGCACCCTGTTGAAGGTGTCAACAATCATTCGTCTCTTTTATTTGTTCCTAAAAATAAACTATTCTTCCGGCATCGCTGCCCGGCTTTTGAGTGCCGCAACTCGTGAAGGAGGCTGTGCCACGCACGAGGCCGGTTCTTTTTGCGGTTTTTCTTTTGTGGTTGTTGGCTGAGAGGCTTGTTTAACTTGTGCCGTTGGCGGAGCGCCGTCTCTTACGCACCTAAAACCGAGGTTGTTGGTGCCGCTGGTTACTTCGCCTTTACCCCTGGTGCCGCGCTTGTAGCGAATGCAGTATTCGTCGCTGCAGATGAATGACCCTCCACGTTGCACCCGTTTTACAACGCCCGGTTCCATGGGGTCGTAGCTGTCGGAAGGACCCTTCGGATCTTTTTCGGGACTGTTAGCGTAGTAATCGGGGCGATAATAATCGCTGCACCATTCCCACACGTTTCCTTCCATGTCGTACAGTCCGAGCTTGTTTGCCGGAAATGAGCCTACGGGCGCCACTCCTCTAAAGCCGTCCTCTCCTTTATCCTGGTCGGGAAAATGTCCCTGGAAGATATTGGCCGCCCACTTGCCGCCCGGCTTTAGTTCGTTTCCCCAATAGTATTTCGATTGGCCGTTTGCTGCCGTCGCGGCATATTCCCACTCGGCTTCTGTGGGCAGTCTTTTGCCGGCCCACTTTGCATACGCTGCGGCATCGTCATAGGCTATGTGAACAACGGGAAGGTTTTCTCTGCCCGCTATTGTGGTGCCCGAACCTTCCGGGTGTTTCCAACTGGCGCCGGCGATGTATTTCCACCATTGCAGCGGGTTATCCAACGGAACAGGATGTGCCGGTGGAGAAAACACGCCGGAGCCCGCAACGAGCTTAGAAGGCGGAACGCCGGGGAAATCTTTTGGATCTAGCGGGCGCTCTGCTACGGTGATGTAATGCGTGGCTTCCACAAACTTTTTGAATTCGGCATTCGTCACTTCGTGCCTGTCCATCCAGAAACCGGAAACCGTTACCTTATGAACCGGTGTTGCATCGGCGAACATCGGATCCGGGGAACCCATTTCAAACGTTCCGCCCGGTATCCAGGCCATTTGTTCGCCGGGCGGAGACGGTAGAGTAATGTTGGTGTTTATTTCGGTTGAAGATGTGCCGTTGTCATCATTCCCACAGGCCAACAACCCTAAAACTGCGATAGCGCATACGAACGGTTTCACCATCTTTTACCGAATTTCATTCGAAGGTCGTTTAGTATTCATTCCTGGCAAGCCCCTCCTTTCTCATCTTTATCCGGTCGGCAACGATCTTTCCAATCTTGATCCCTTCTTTATTACCCTCAATGAGATCGAAGTAATAATGTATGCCGCCGTACAGCCTCGACATCGACGCCTCCCATGCGGCTTGGTGAAAAGAAGTAAAAGTTCGTGGAGGGAACCCAAATTCCATCTCCGAGGTGTCGGTATAGGAAAAATTATCGCCATAAATCTCGGTCATCACTTCCGCTGCAGCCGCAGAGATCACCGAATGTCCGCTGAGGTAAGCCGGGAATGGAGGAGTCTGGATGTAGGGTCTCCATTCGGCATCATAATATTTGTTGATCACCGTTTCGGGCCTGATCATGTTGCTTTTGAATTTTTCTTCCCAGCAACTGATAAATCCGTCAAACAGGGCAATCGACGTTTTTGTATAGGCGCACACGGTGGTTTTAAAGTCCGATTTGGCTTTTTCTGCTGCGATTCCCACGATATTCATCCAGTGACCGCCGGGTGAAAAGTTCTTCGTCGCAAACATGACGTGGCCGCTCACGTTCATGGTAAACGGATTGTCGTTCCAGAAATCGGCAATGGCCTTTTGTTCATCGGTGAGCGTATCGACGACGTTTTTTACTTCCATCAAGCACCGGAAATATTCCGACGAAGTATCTTTCAATGTATAGGTCGGCGGAGGTATGGGCCTGCATTCGGCTCCGGAGTCGAGCGCCATCGTTCTGATTTCCATCCAATGAGGTTCCATGGCCGATGTGTAAGTGGGCGGCGTAGGCACCCATCTTCCTTCTTCTTCGGTAACCGTGTATTTGCTTGCCGACCTGGTGCGGGCGTAGTTATCGCCTTTCGACCATTTCATGATGCTGGCGAAGATTGTATCCGAAAATGCGATCGTATTGTCCAGCATGTCGCCTGGCATGCCTGCATCATCAACCTTTTCCACGAGGTCGTCATAATAACCCATCATGCTGCCTTCGGGAAAAGTTACGGCGTTGCCTACCTTGGTGAATGCGAGCATGGAGGCCAGGTTATAATCTATCGCCTTACCGGGTTCGGGTTTTGGCATTGGCGGCATATGCTTTATCTGGCCGGAAAGGCTGCGAAGGCTGCTGTCGCCGGCAACCAGGCACTCATAAGCGGCAACGTTGGCATACACGTAGTTGCGGGACCCGATCATCGGGGGGAAGTTGTTCTCGAGAACAATGTCGTTAAGCTTTTTTACAGTTTTGCAATACATCATCGGGTCGTCGGTAATCTGTTTATAATCGCCCGATGAACATGAACAAAGAAATGAGAATGTTGCGGCCAGGGCCACAAATATGAATAGCTTCATGATTTAACTAAAGTTCAATAAAATAATAATGATGATGTGTGACAGGTGGTTAATGGTTTCTGTTATACTCTTGGGGGGTGTTTCACCGCATGAAGCATTCCTTTGGAAAGGAAGTCGTTTTCTATCATGAAATAAGTTGCGGGTGGCTTCTGCAGGGAATATATCGCCCAGCAGTTTGTTTCCTGCCTGTACTCCATCGTCAACGTTTTCAAAACCGAAGCATGGTGGCCATCCTTGCCTTGATCTTTGCTGTTAAGGTCGTTCACCAGCTTGAAAAACTCCATCCTGCTGTTCTGAAAGCGGTTTTTGTCGCTGTTGGGAATGCACAATAACACGAGCTCTCCCTTGTCGACCTTACGTTTAACATATTTATAGTGAACGCCATCTACCTCGATTTCGCCTTCATATCTTTCAAATTCGGTACTGTTTCCCGCCAGGTAGGGTGTGTTTAGCGGCACCCTGATCTCGAACAGGAGCGTTTCATCATAGTCTGCTTTATCAAGGTGAGCTTCTAATTGTTTATCAGCACGTTGCTCAAGAAAATCGGCGACAATGCGATACCCGCCCCAATTAAAGGCGAAGACAGTCAAAAGCAGTATGGAAGCGATCCTGGTCATGAAAATTAGGGTCTACAAGTTACTCGATTTTAAGGAAGGGATGGCCGCCCGGAATTAAATTTTTTAGCCGCAGGTTTTAATGCCATCGTCAAAAAAGCAAAAATTGATACCTTTAAGATCCGTTAGAAACAACCATCACGACTGCATGCGATCGATTACTGCTGAACAGAAAATATACTACACTTTGAGGGTTGCGACGGCCATGTGCTTTATCGGGCATGGCATGTTCGGCATCATTACCAAACCCATTTGGTGCAATTACTTTGCAGTTTTCGGTATTACGGAAAATCTTGCCTACCAGTTGATGCCGCCCCTTGGTTTCCTGGACATCGTGATGGGTTTAGTCATTCTGTTTCGCCCCGTGAGAGCCCTGTTTTTCTGGCTCGCCATCTGGGGTGCCGTCACTGCTTTCCTGAGGCCCTTATCGGGTGAACCATTTGCCGAATTCGTTGAACGTGCAGGCAACTACGGCGCTCCCTTCGCCCTCCTCGTACTTACCGGCATCGCCGTACCCAATTTCCGCCACTTGCTGCGACCGGTTGGCCCCGAAGTTTCCCACGATCCCCAAAAACTGAAGCAGGTTCAATGGGTATTGCGAATCGTGGTTTTTATGCTTGTTGCGGGGCATGGCTGGCTGAACCTTCTCGAAAAAGAAGCTATACTGAACCAATACGCCTTCCTCGGCTTTAGCAATCCTGCCATGACAGCCAAAACCATCGGCATCCTCGAATTGCTTGCCGCCGTTTGCGTCCTGGTTCGTCCCGTTGCTCCATTCATACTGGTCTTGTTTTTATGGAAAATGCTGAGCGAATCTTTCTACCTGCATTACGGCACTTTTGAATGGATCGAACGTGGTGGCAGTTACGGCGCCATCCTCGCACTCTGGTTTGCCACCAGTTCGAAGTTTACAGTGTTTAAATTTAACGGTCGGGGAAAGCAAATTTCCACTGCATGAGCATCGCGCGTGGAATCGCAACGTTTAAATTTTACTCCCAAAATAAAATGAAGAAAGCCCCTCCTTTGCCAGGGGCTTTCAGTTTCCGGGGGTTTAGAGAGTATGAGAAAAATTCAGATTGATTCCCTATAGTGGCAATCGCGATACCAAATCTGAAAATTATCTTCATGTTGTTTACCATCATCTTTTGAAACATTTATTGTCAATACTTTATCGGCACTGCTTTTTTTATTCGTCATTCGTACCAGCATCTTCCCCGCCGTTTTCTTCCCATACCGGGATGAATTTATCCATCGTTGGGACAACACTAGTATATCCTGTAGGGGACGGTGTATTGCCAGATGGCCCCACCATCAAATATCGGCCAGTCCTTCCCCGACAGAAAATCGTTGCTATCGGGATAGTAGCCCCATCCCTGGTTATTCATGCCATCGCGCAAAAACGATTTTCTGTCCAGCTTGCGTTGTGTGATGATTTCATCCTGTGTTTGCACCTGGATCTTGAAACCAATTTTGCCTTCTGTCTTACCTAATTTCAACGGCAGCGTAAGGTTGGTCGTTAGCGCTCCCTCGATGGTGCCGGTGCCGGTTTTATCCTCTTCATACACGGTGTAAATTTGTTCAATGTCCTGGTAATTCCAGTTGGGATCCCACACGCTGTAAATACGTTTCCATCTTTTGTTCCTTATGTCGCCGCGTGAGAAATTCACAGTCACCACATCGCCCGAGAAATCGTCGATACGTTCGCCGGTTCTTCTCAAATAACCATTGATCCGGCAGATCTTTATTTCTGATCCGCCGCCGTTGCCCGTAAAACTGATCAGCTTATCCATCTGCCTTGTCAATCGCGAACCGCCATTATACACGCGTGTTACCAAATCGTTTTTTGGTACCGACGCGCTAACTGCCTGGCGAACCGTTGCTCCAATCGTTATAATGTGAGTGGGATTCTTCTCTGCATACTTATCGTCAACCGTTACGTTCCTGTAGCAAATATTTCCACGGGTGCCCGGACAATAATACGGATCTCTCCCAGGCGCGGAGTTACTCTCCCTGTCGGTAAACACAATGGTTGGCTTAAACAATATCGCAATCTTATTATCCGATGGCAATGCCGAAACATCCGGCAGGTTTTCGAAGTTCTCCGAATAGGGAAAGTAGATGGACACTAACTGCGTTCCGGTGAACACGGATGGTCGTATAACCGGCAGCAGCGCGTCGTTACGCATCATGGGAGGCTTCTGCGAAGTGGCCAACAAAGATGCACTCCTCAATTCCGCACGCAGCAACGGATAATCTCCGTTGGCAACAACATCCCGAAACATTCTTGCAAACACCCCGGTATCTACATTTTTCTTTTTGAAATTTTCCGTCCGGTAAAGGGCGCTGGCCGAAGGAAGCAACAGATCTTTCAATAATACCCGTTCGTCATCATAATAATCCGACTTTATTGCGGCTTGCACCTCGCGGCACGACCTGTTATCCTTATACACTTCTTCCAGCACATCGGCCACTTCGCCGGTGAGTGCCGCGACGTTTATACGGCTCTCCTCATCGATAGTTCTTAGCGGCTCATTTTCCGTTACGCCTATATTTTTCTTGCATGCGCCGTTCATGATGAGCATTGCGAACAACATCCAGGCGCCTAAAAATCTTTTCATAATTGCGGTTTTAGAGGTTAATAATTAATTGGCAGGAGAATGTGCCTGTGCGGGGTGGCGGTAAGTCGGTATATGTAAAAAAAAGAGTCATCACTGCAAATCATTTTCACGACTGCAAGATGACTCATTGCTTACATGTACAAATGGGAAAAACAACCGCTATCCGCAGTTATTTTCTTCTCGAAACAGGTTGAATTAAAGCAGCGCCTCGTAAAATATCTCGACGGTATGCTTCGCTTTTCTTCCTGTACCGTCTTTGATCTGGTGCCTGCAACTTGTACCGGGCGCCGCAATCAGCGTGTCTTCTTTCTGCATGCGAACCGTTGGGAAAAGAACGAGCTCGCCTATTTGCATGGACACATCAAAATGCTCTTTCTCGAATCCAAACGAGCCTGCCATGCCGCAGCATCCGGAAGGGATCGTTCGCACCTTGTAATTTTCAGGCAACGACAATATTTTAACTGAATGTTCAACGCTGCTCAGCGCCTTTTGCTGGCAGTGCCCGTGGACCACCACGGTTCTTGGTTCCTTGGTGAATTGCTCTTTGGTAATGTTACCCTTTTCAATTTCATTGGCAAGGAATTCATCCACCAGGTAGGTGTGCTTTTTCAGGTAATAAGCCGCTTCCAAATTTTTGTCATACGCGAGGTCGGGATATTCATCCCTGAACGTGAGGATTGATGAAGGCTCGACGCCTATCAAAGGAGTTTCTTCGCTGATCAGCGGAAAGAGCAGCTCAATATTTTCATTGGCGATCTTCTGCGCATCTCTTACCAGCCCTTTCGACAGGGAGGCCCTTCCGCTTTCCTTGTGTTCGGGAATGACCACCTCGAAGCCAAGCTTTTCCAGCAGCAGCACCGTTGTAATGCCTATCTCCGTATCGTTGTAATCCGTAAACTCATCACAAAACAAATACACTCTTCTCTTCGCCTCGTTTCGTTGCGAGGACCGCCTGTTTTTCCTGTACCATTTTTTCAAGGTCGTTTTATACAGTTCGGGCATCGATCTTTTCTGTGCAAAGCCTGTGAACGCTTTTACTATGTTGCTTAATACCGGCGCGGTCATGAACAGGTTGTACACCGAAGGAGCAATGGATCCCAGCCGGGAAAAAGTGCCGAAGTTCGCAATCATCCGCGACCGCAGCGGAACGCCGTTGCTGTCGTAATAGTGCTGCAAAAATTCAGCTTTCAGTTTCGCCATGTCCACGTTCGAAGGGCATTCCGATTTACACGCCTTACAACTGAGGCACAGGTCCATCACCTCGTAAATTTCCTTGTGATCGAACCGGTTCACTTTTTGCGAATTCGTCAAAAACTCGCGCAGTATATTGGCCCTCGCCCTGGTGGTGTCCTTCTCATTACGTGTTGCCATAAACGAAGGGCACATGGTGCCTCCCGAAATATGCGACTTGCGGCAGTCGCCCGAGCCATTGCATTGTTCGGCGTGCTGCAAAACGTCCTGGTTGGCATACCTGAAAACTGTATTGAACGCCGGCGTTTTTTGACCGGGTGTGTACCGCAGCATGCTGTTCATCGACGGTGTATCCACGATCTTGCCCGGGTTGAAAATATTATTCGGATCCCAGGCTCTTTTTATTTTACGCAGCAGTTCATAATTCTTTTCGCCAACCATCTGGCGGATAAACTCACCCCTCAGCCTGCCATCGCCATGCTCGCCGCTTAACGAGCCTTGGTATTTTTTTACCAGCGTGGCAATTTCTTCCGCAATCTTCCTGAATAATAAATTTCCCTCTTGGGTTTTAAGATTGATAATGGGCCTTAGGTGAAGTTCGCCCGATCCCGCATGCGCGTAATGAACAGAATAAAGATTATACTTCTGTAAAATTTCATTGAACTCGCGAATGTATGCCGGCAGGTCCTGCACATCAACGGCGGTGTCTTCAATCACCGGAACGGCTTTCTCGTCGCCGGGCAGGTTGCTGAGCAAACCCAGACCCGCCTTTCTGAGTGTCCAGATTTTTTTGGTGTCGTTCCCGAAAAGAAGTGGAAAGTGGTAGCCCAGTCCGTGTTCGCGCATTTCTGCTTCTGCTTTCGACGCTGCGCCGACCACTTCTTCACGAGTGTTTCGCGCAAATTCAATTACCAGGATGGCGGCGGGATCGCCCTGCACAAAAAACCTGTTCTTCGCCTGTTCAATATTGCCTTTTGTGCATTCAAGAATAAAATGGTCGATCAGTTCGCTCGCAGACGGCGCATATTTAATCGCGATAAGGTTGGCGCGCAGCGCGTCATCAATTGATTTAAAATGCACGCACAGCAAGCCGGTTTCCTTTGGCGGCAACGGCACCACATTTAATTTTATCTCCGTGATAAAGGCAAGCGTACCTTCCGATCCTGCCAGGAGACTGCAGAAATTAAAGTTGGGCCCGCCTGCGGTAAACGGCGCAGTTTCGAGGAGCATATCCACTGCATAACCGGTGTTCCGCCGTTCAACAGTTTTCTTCGGAAACTCTTTTCTTATTTCTACCTGGTTATTATAATCGCTGAGCAGGCTTCTCACGGTTCTGTAAACTTCTCCCTGTAAATTATTCACTTCACACTTCTCATGAAATTCATCGAGCGTCAGCGTTTTAAATTCCGCATCGCTTGCATCGCTCAGGATTGTTTTCACTTCGAGCAGGTGTTCGCGTGTGCTGCGGTAAACAATCGAGTTGGACCCGCACGAATTGTTTCCCACCATTCCTCCTATCATCGCGCGGTTGGCTGTAGATGTTTCGGGACCGAAAAATAATCCGTGTGGTTTTAGAAACACATTCAGTTCATCTCTTATCACTCCCGGCTGAACGCTCACCCATCCTTCCTCTTTATTCAGCCCGAGGATTTTTGTAAAATGCTTCGACACATCAACCACAATTCCATTGCCCACCACCTTGCCGGCCAGTGATGTGCCGGCGGTGCGTGGTATCAGGCTCGTTTTGTGTTCGTTTGCAAAATTTATCAGCTTTTTTATGTCGCTGTTTGATCTGGGAAATGCAACAGCAAGGGGGAGCTCACGATATGCAGATGCGTCGGTCGCGTAGAGGATGCGCATCGTATCGTCGTAAAATATTTCGCCTTCCAGTTCTTCGGCCAGTTTTTCGAAGCTGGCGTTGTTGTTCATTATTTTATCCATTCGATTTTATCAGCTAAAGGAATCATCCTGGTTCCTTCTTTAAGTGGTTCGTCAGAGTAGCCGAGGTATAGCATTCCAAGTATCCTGTCTTCGTCGCCCATATTGAATTCGTGGCGCAGTGCGGGGTGATGGGTGATGCCTCCGGTACTCCAGAAAGAGGCGATGTCCAGCGAAGTGGCGGTAAGCAGAATATTCTGAATGGCGGCTGCCGTAGCGCACACTTCTTCTATTTCCGGGATCTTGTGGTTGGAAACCCTTTTCATCCAGGCAATGACAATGTGCGAAACGTTCTCGCCAAGCCGTACAAGATTGTTGTACTTCTGTTCGTTAAATGTATTCGGGTCCGTAAATCTTCTGTACAGTTCGGCGTGGCGCCTTGCAAACGCGGCAGCTTTGTCGTTAGCAAACACAATGAAACGCCAGGGCTCCGTTCTCGCATGAGTGGGTGCCCAGTCTGCATTTCCCAGCAATTGAAGTATGATGTCGTCGGGAATTATCCTGCCATTCATCCTGTCGGGCTTAATCGTTCGCCTCTTCTTTATCGTGTCGCCCGTTTCTGTGGTTTGCATAATGTTCATCTTGCAAGTTACAGTACGAATTCCGGAAAATACCACGCACCTTCTCTCCTTGGCGGTCAGGGCATGTGATTTGTAAAATAAGAAGTGGGGAAACGAATTGATCATTAAAAAATTAATTATGAAAAAGGTAAGTTTTGCTGCGGCAGTGTGCATGGCGATATTTTCATTTCAGTCGTGCGGAGACACCGGTTCGGGGGATGCCGTCGAAAGCGCTAATGAATCGAACGAGGTAAAGCAGGATTCTGCCGAGAAAACGTCTGGCGAAGCCACTGCGCCTGTTTCTGAGGAGGATTCAAAGTTCGCGGTAATGGCGGCCAGTGGCGGCATGATGGAGGTTCAATTAGGGGAATTAGCGCAACAAAAGGCAGCCAGCCAGCGTGTTAAGGATTTTGGCGCCATGATGGTTCGCGACCACACAAAGGCCAACGACGAGCTGAAAAACCTGGCGGGAATGAAGAATATCACTGTTCCACCGGCTCCCGGCGAGGATCACATGGACCAGATTACCAACCTGTCGAAGAAATCGGGCAGGGAGTTCGACCGCGAATACATGAAAATGATGGTTGACGACCACCAGGAAGACATTGACGAATTTGAAAAATGCAGCAATAACAGTAAAGATGCAGATCTGAAGGCTTTTGCGGCCAAAACGCTGCCTGTGCTGAGAACCCACCTCGATTCAGCCAAAGCCATTAACGACGCTTTGAAATAGGGTTTATTAACGTGAAATCAGGGAGATGCGGTTGATGCCGTCATCTCCCGTTTTCATTTGGGGTGGGCATGTTTTTAGCAGGGATATCCTAAACGTTTTATTATGGAACAGAAAATCAATAAACCCGAATTTCCAGAGCAAAACCAGCCGGCCAAGATGCACGGCACAAATGATGAAAGCGGACAGAAAGAAAAGTATATCAGGGATTCAGGCAAGATCGAGGATCTGCCCGATCAGGAAAAACACGATCAGAAGAAGGCCGTTGACGTAAAACGCAGCGACAAGGCCGAATCGACCCATCTTACGGATACCAGCGGAGAGGAAAAGAAAGAAGATTATATCAATACAGACGAGCGGAAACGGGACCTGGACAAGAGGGGCCTTTAAATCCATTATTTAAACAAGTTACCATGACACCAAAAGATGATCCGCGGAATGAGGGGCATACCAGGGAGTGGCAGGATCGTGCACGGGTTGTGCTGGACGCGAAGAAAGCTGCCGGAACTGAAGCGTCGCCCAATCAAAGTCCGGTTACGGATGCTGAAAAAGAGGAAGGTGTGGAAGAAAAAAGTAAAAATGCAAGTGACAAGGATAATTCGCGGGACCCGGATGCGGTTTACTGATTTGAAAAGAGATAACTGGCCACTTTATCTACCTTGTTTGTTCCCACTGCCTTGACGGCCTTATAGAGCTGGATGGAAGAAACTTCAAATTTTTTGGACCAATAGACGGTTTCATGAGGCTGTTCAAGATGGATGCGCCTGTCTTGTGATTTGCCTGGTTTGCGGAACATATGACAATTTTCAAAAGTGCATAAAAATCTTATGCCAACTGGAAAAGCCAACCCAGTGCGAGGCAAACAACCACCAGCAGCGGGGGAGGGAGACGCGTAAAGGCGAGCAGCAGCCATGTTGATCCGATGACGCCCACGTTCAGCGCGCTTATGGTTTTCAACTCGGTGAGTGAAATGTCTTTCATCATATAGAGGGTGGATGCCACCATGATTCCTACCACGGCGGCATTGATTCCTTCGAGGGCCCGGTACACTACCGCGTAGCGCTTCAGGTTGTGCCACACGGGGAAAAAGAACAGCACCAGGAGGGCGCTCGGCAGGAATATGCCGACGGCCCCAATCAGACATCCGAGCATCTGCCAGGGGAATCCCTTTTCGCGCAACGCCATGCCACCGGTAAATGCGGCGATGGAAAATACAGGTCCCGGGATGGCGCGAACGATTCCTGCTCCAATATAAAATTCGTCGCGGTCGATGTGAATAACGTTTTGTGTTTTCGACAGATTTTTTCTTTGTACAACCGGAGAGGTGGGGCGCTCCACGTATTGTTCATACATCATGGGAATCAGCACCTGTCCGCCGCCAAAAACGAGGCTGCCGAAACGGTACATGTTTTCGAAAAGATTAAAAACATTTCGGTTGGGCCAGTCGTTCTTCCTTGACAATTCGCTGAAAAAACCCGCGGCAAAAAACACGATGGCGAACAGCCAGATGTTACCCCATTTTATTTTTTTGGGTTTGTCACCTTTTTGCGGAATACGCTTGCTGCTGAGGTTGGTTACAAAACCGCCAACAACAATCAGGATGGGAAATATCCAGGGACTTTTAAAG
>CBIGXK010000073.1:0-13206 GCA_966193805.1 uncultured bacterium
ATGTGATGCTGATCGAGAGCCGGAGCTTCGTGGGCGGCAACATGACGATCGGCCTGCCTATACTCGGGTTTCTCGGGCAAAAAGGCAACCAGATCATAAAGGGACTTCCACAAAAACTAATTGATCGCCTGAAGGCCGTGCAGGCGTCGAGCGAGCACCGTCCGTGCCCATTGCACATGAGCCTGACGCTGGTTGAGCCCGAGGCGGTAAAAACAGTGGCGCTGGAAATGCTGGTGGAAAGCAAGGTGGACGTAATGTTCTATGCATTTTGCGCCGGCGTGGTAATAGAAAAAGATGAACTGAAAGGTGTGATCATTGAAAGCAAGGCAGGGCGCGAGGCAATACTGGCCAAAACGATCGTTGATTGCAGCGGTGATGCCGATGTGGCCTACCGTGCAGGTGTGCCTTGTGAGTATGGCAACGAGCACGGGGGCGTGCAGCCGCCAACGCTGATGTTTTGCCTGGGAGGCGTGGACACGGAAAAGCTGCGTACCAGCGTGGCCACCGAACCGAGAACTTATCTCACCGATTTTATTCCTGCCGAGTATTTTGGTCAGAATAACCAATTCGTATTGGTAGGAATGCGCAACCTGGTGAAAAAAGCACAGGAGGATGGGTTGACATTAACAACGGAGCGTACCATTCTCATCACCGGTTTACGCAAAGGAGAAGTGTGGGTGAACATGACGAGGGTGAACGGCGTAAACGGAACCGACCCCGGTAGCCTTACTTATGGAGAAATAGAAGGCAGGAAACAAATACACGACATTCAGAAATACCTTATTGATTACGTACCCGGTTTTGAGAATGCTTACTTCTTAAAGACCGCGCCTTTCCTCGGCATCAGGGAAACAAGACGTATAGACGGCCATTACACCATGACGCGCGAAGATGTGTTGGGCTGCCGTCATTTTGATGATGCGATCGCTGTGGCCAGTTACCCTTTGGATATACATCATCCGCAGGGAGGCGGCTGTACACTGGAATGGTGCGGCGATTGTTACGACATTTCCTATCGTTCACTGATTCCTCAAAAAGTGAAGAACCTGATCGTAGCGGGACGATGCATTTCGGCGACTCACGAAGCGATGTCTGCCATTCGTGTAATGGCGCCGTGCATGGCCATGGGCGAAGCAGCCGGACGTGCAGCGAAGATGGCCGTACGGCAGGGGATACAGCCCGCCGACATCAACGTAAAACAATTGCAAAGGGAACTGCTCGACAAAGGAGCT
Source organism: uncultured bacterium (assembly GCA_966193805.1). Classification (GTDB taxonomy): domain Bacteria; phylum Bacteroidota; class Bacteroidia; order Chitinophagales; family Chitinophagaceae; genus Flavitalea. The sequence continues at coordinate 1,233 of CBIGXK010000073.1, forward strand.
TACCTGCGTATTGCTAAAGAAGAACTGGTGCCTTAAATTTTTATTTCTAAACGATTCAATAACATGTCTGCCAGCAGAAGAAATTTTTTAAAAGGACTGGGTGCAACTGCCCTGTTACCGGTAATGCCCGCTTTCGGCAGGGAAACAGCAATGTTGCTCAATAAAAATGACCATCATCATCGCATCATGAGCTGCAATATTCGCGTGGCACTCGATGTGGATGAAGCAAAAGGCGTTGGCTGGTCTGCAAGAAGAGATATATGTCTGAAGATTATTGATAACAAAACGCCAGACATCATCTCGTTGCAGGAAGTGCTGAAAGTGCAGGCCGATGATTTCAGAAAATATTTCCCTTCCTATCAATTATTCGGGTTCGACGGTCCCGAAATGCATCCGCATCCCACGGGTTATTACGGCATCGCTAAAAACCCGATACTTTTTTCCAAAGACAGGTATAAGCTGCTGACAGGCGGTACGTACGGGCTCTCCGAAACGCCGCTGGTGGCAGGAAGCAAATCATGGGACACGGCAAGAGCAAGGCACGCAAACTGGGTTCGCCTCAAAGATAAAAAGAGCGGAAAAGAATTGAGGGTGGTGAACCTGCATCTCGATCATGTTTCGGGTGAGGCGAAAATCAACCAGGCAAAAATGGTGGTGGAAGAGAGTGCCCAATACCAACCCGGCTTTGTGCAGTTGCTTACCGGCGATTTCAATACGAGGTACGACAGCAAGGTATTTACTTCCGTGAGATCGGGAGGGTGGAAGGAAAGTTATGAAACAATTCACGGCGAAGGTGAAGCAGGGTTTACCGGCCATGCGTTCCAGGGAGTTGATTATGTAAAAGGCTCTTCTAAAGGACGAATTGATTTCATTTGGTATAGAGGTCAGGTGAAACCGGTGGATGCAGCCATTATCAAGGATGCCATCAACGGAAAGTATCCGAGTGATCATTTCTTTATGCAGGCAGATTTTGTTATCGAATAAAAATCTTTATCATGAAAAAAAGAATTGTTGGTTGGGTACTCCTCTTTTTGTTGACTGCGAATGTCGGTTTGTCGCAGCAGAAATATCAAAAGCCCGTACTGGAACATGAAGGCTCCTGGTCTTTGATAATGGTCCCCGATCTTCAGAACTATGTTAAATGGCAAAGAAATCAGCCCCTGATGGACCTGATGATGGCGTGGATAGTAGACAATATCGATTCGCTGAATGTCAAAATGGTCGTTGGCGTAGGCGATTTAGTGGAGAACGATGAAAAGATCACCAATGATTACGACGGCGATCAAACCACGCAAAGCCAGTGGCAGGCTGTTTCAAAAGCGTTTGCGAGGCTGGATGGAAAAGTTCCCTACATCGCGGCAACCGGCAACCACGATTACAGCATTGACAGGAAAGGCAATCGTACGTCGCATTACAGTGAATTTTTTTCTACCGACAGAAATTACCGGAACCAGAAAATATTGGTGCAGAACAGCAGGAACGAACAGGGAAAACCCACACTGGAAAATTCTGCTTACGAGATAAAGGGACTGAATGGAAAGGATTATTTGTTTATGACGGTTGAATACGGACCCAGAGACACGGTGCTCACATGGGCAAAAAAGGTAGCTGCACTCGAGCAATACAAGAATCATCGTGTGATTTTGGCAACACATAATTATTTGAATCAAAAAGATGCGCATACTGGCGGCGAAATAAGGTGGCTGTACTGGGAACCTTATAATATTGATAATGAGATCCAGAAATCACCGCGCATCCAATTGCCCAATGCAAACAATGGCCAACAGATTTGGGAAAAGCTGGTACAGCCTTCTTCCAACATCGAAATGGTATTATGCGGTCACGTTTCCGGGGAAGGATATAGAATGGATAAGAACAAGGCGGGAAAATCTGTACACCAGATATTGTTTGATGCGCAATCGATGGGTGGCGGCCACCGCTATGGGAATGGCGGCGACGGCTGGTTGCGGATACTGGAATTTTTCCCGGATGGGAAAACAGTGAAGGTGAAAACATTTTCGCCATTTTTCGGGATATCGCCCACAACACGTCAGTTCGCCTGGAAAAAAGACGCCAGGAATGAGTACACGATAACATTCGATTAGTATAAAACAATGCTGCGCTCATGAGCACCGACAATACGTTAACCAATAAGATCGGCATTCCGCCATCGCTGCTGCCCGCCTACCTCGGCATACTGCTTTTTATGATGGGAGACGGGATGGAGCAGGGATGGCTCAGCCCATACCTGATCGAGCGCGGCATGACCATACAGCAAACAGCAACTTTGTTTACGGCCTATGGTGTGACCATTGCCGTTTCGTCGTGGTTTTCGGGAGTAATGGCCGAGTCGTTTACGCCTAAGAAAACAATGCTGATCGGCATGCTCATATACCTTGCGGGTACCGCAGGTTTTATCGGCATTGGTATGGAGACGCTCGACTTTCCGGCAATGCTGATCACTTATGCGCTGCGCGGTTTCGGATACCCGTTATTCGCCTATTCATTTTTGGTGTGGATATCATATGTTACGCCACCTGCCATGCTCGGCCGTGCAGTGGGGTGGTTTTGGTTTGTGTTTACAGGAGGATTGAATGTACTGGGCGCATTTTATTCCAGTTGGGCCATTCGTGAACTGGGTCACATCCCGGCCTTGTGGAGCGCCGTATTCTGGGTGTTATTGGGAGGCGTATTTGCTTTAGTACTGAATAAAGCGCCTTTCAGGGCAAATAAGCAGGCACAGCAAAACAAATGGAGCGAATTGGTAAAAGGGTTGACGATTGTTCGCACCGAGCCCAAGGTGGCACTGGGAGGAATCGTGAGGGTTATCAATACTACCGCACAGTTTGCGTTCCCGGTGTTCCTGCCTACTTATATGGCAGCGCACGGGTTCAGCACCACGGAGTGGCTATACATCTGGGGAACCATCTTTACCAGCAACATCGCCTTCAATCTCATTTTTGGTTTTGTAGGAGATCGTTTTGGATGGCGGCAAACGATCACCTGGTTTGGCGGAGTCGGTTGTGGACTGACCACATTATTGCTGTATTACATTCCTCAGTACACAGACGGTAACTACTGGCTGGTAATGCTGGCCGGTATTGCTTGGGGCGCATGCCTCGCGGGGTATGTGCCGCTTTCGGCATTGGTTCCTTCCCTCGTAAGAAAAGATAAAGGCGCCGCGATGGCGATTCTCAACCTGGGCGCCGGACTGGCGGTATTCGTGGGTCCGGCGATAGTGGCGATATTCATTGGCAGTGCAGGCGCCGAAGGCGTGGTATGGATACTGGCGGCATTATACTTTATCAGCGCCATATTGACCCGATTTATCACGTTGCCACCATCGGCTAAAGATACTGACACCCAACTAACTGCTCAGGGCACCACGGTGTTGTCATCGTGAGGCCTAAGCAAATTTGTTAACTATTAATGAGAAATATGAGAGTATTAGTAACTGCCCCATATCACGAGAAAGGGTTGTTTGATGTAAAACAGGATCTGGGAGAAGTGATATACCGTCCCTGGAAAGAAAACGGACGTGCTTACAACGAAGATGAACTGATGGCGCTGCTGTACGAAACGGAGGCAGAGGCACTCATCACCGAACATGACCATGTAACCGAGAAAGTAATTACCGCCAATGCACACCTGCAGTTCATTGGTGTGTGCAGGGGAACGCCTTCCAATGTGGCATTGGCTGCAGCCACACGCCATGGCATCCCTGTTTTTTTTACACCTGCCCGCAATGCACAGGCAGTTGCAGAAATCTTTATTTCAAACGTCATTGCTTTTATGCGCCACACCCTGCCTGCCGTCAACTGGCTGCGCGACCGGCAGTGGAACAACGGCGCGCATGCTTCTTACCTGGCCTTTAAAGGAAACGAACTCGCCGGGAAGAAAATTGGCATGGTGGGGTTTGGCGCCATTGGTCAGCTGATAGCAAAGCTGGTAAAAAATTATCCGTGCAGCATATGCTATCATGATCCGTACATCGATGCATCGGCATTTCCATCTTACCAGCAGCTCAGCCTCGAAGAGGTTTTTTCTGCGAGTGATATTGTATCCGTGCATTTGCCGGTAACGGCGGACACCAAAGGTCTGATCGACGGCAAATACTTTGAATTGATGAAACCCGATGCCATTTTTGTCAATACCGCCAGGGCGGTGGTGGTCGATAGAAATGATCTCTATAGCGCATTGTCGAAAAATAAAATCCGGGGAGCCATTCTTGATGTATTCGACAATGAACCTCCGGACGAGCTCGATTACAAAATAATTGATCTGCAAAATGTATTGCCAACGCCGCATATCGCCGGGGCAACACATGAAGTGGAAGACCATCACGTGCACATTCTGAATGCGGCATTGGTGGAATGGTTTGTTCATGGAAAACATACCGCCGACAGGTTGGCGAACAAAGAAATATTGTCATCGTATATTCAACGATAAAAGATAAGTGATGAAACGACAGGATGCATACCTGGTGCTTGATATTGGTACGGGCAATGTACGCTCGGCCATTGTGAGTCCGTCTGGTAACATATTAGGTGTGGCAAGAGCCGACATCCGTTACTATCGCGACGAGCTGTACCCCGAATCCATTTACTTTAAACCGGATGAGCTGTGGGGCCAGCTAAAGGAACTGACCGAACAGGCATTGCAGCAGGCCGGCGAGGTACATATTAAAGCTGCCACCACTACCAGCCAGCGCGAAGGAATTGTACTGGTCGATCAATCTGGCAAAGCAGTTATCGGCTTGCCGAATATTGATCATCGCGGCCGTGAATGGGAGGATCTGTATCCCGATAAAAGCAGGATATATCAGTTAACGGGACGCTATCCCACGTCGCTGTTCTCTGCTTATAAACTGGCAGGCATTCGTGAGCGAAGAATTGATGTTTGGAACAATCTTTCTTTTTTTCTCAGCATCAGCGATTGGGCCGCCTGGGAGTTAAGCGGGATACCCGTGTACGAACATTCGCAGGCGTCGGAAACCTTGCTGTACGATGTGGCGGCAGGAAAATGGAGTGAAGCGTTGTGCGAATTGTTTGGTATCTCACAAAAAGTGCTGCCATCGCTTTCGCCATCGGGCAGCGTGGTGGGTAAAGTAAAAAAGAGCATTGCGGGATCATGGAAGCTCGACGCTGAAACGTCCATCGTTACCGGTGGCGGCGATACGCAAATGGCCATTAAGAGCACCTCACCTTCGGTGGGTGATGTGGTGATCGTTTCGGGCACTACCACGCCGGTGGTGAAGCTGGAGGGAAGTTATATAACCGATAAAAAAGAAAGAACCTGGACAAGCAGGGACATTGCCGCCGGTCGTTTCGTATTTGAAGCGAATGCGGGTGTTACGGGGTTGAATTACCAACGGCTGAAAGAAGTTTTTTATCCAACCGAGGGCTATGACGTTATTGAAAAGGAGTTGGCCGAAAATACTTACAGGCGTTGTACCGCATCGCTGGGGTCACTCGTTGCAGGCGAAAAAAAACCGGTGCTGCAGGGTGGTTTTCTGTTCCCGGTACCCGTGTCGCATGAGCTTAGCCGCAGCAGCTTCGTTTGGGCCACGCTGCTGGATATTTCCTTCTCTATTGCCGAGAATTATAAGGTGCTGGCCGAAGTGTCGGGTCATGATGCCGGTTATATTTGGGCCTGCGGCGGCGGCCTGCAAAGCAAAGCACTGCGCAACATGATTGCGGCCGTAACTGGTAAAGAAATACGCGTATCGAACGGCTTTGAACAGGCATCGGTAGTGGGCGGCGCCATGCTTTGCAATGAAGCGCTTCGGCTTGCAGTTCACAGAGAAGGGGACGTACTGGAAAGTTCAGTCGCCAGTGCAGAAGAAGCAGAAACGTACAAAGTATTTTATGACCAATGGAAAGCGACAAGAGAGCAGTTCAGGACAATTAGTTAATAAGAATGAGTAAGGCATATTTTATTGGGATCGATATCGGCACGCAGGGTGCAAGAGTGGTGTTGCTGGATGAAGTTGGCGCACAGCTCGCAGCGAAAGAGGAAGTGTGTCCTTTCAATGAACGGTTGCGCGAAGAACAATCTCCCGACATGTGGTGGGATGGCTGTTGCCGCCTGGTTCCTGCATTAGTCAATGAAGTAAAAGAAGATATCCCGTTAGAGAAGATAAAAGCGGTGGCGGTTACTTCCACGTCGGGTACCATCATCCCGTTGGACCAACGGTTTCAACCGCTGCATCCTGCCATCATGTACAGCGATCCGCGATCTGCAAAAGAGGCCGCATTTTGCAAAGAAATTGCAATACATGAAGTGAAGGCCGGTTATACCGCTTTCAATGCATCCAGCGGATTAGCAAAGATGCTGTGGTTCGTGTACCAATTCCCCGAAAGGGTTTCGGGTTTGCATAAATTCATTCACGCAGCGGATTTTATTACAGGACGATTATCCGGAGAATATGGTGTAACGGATTATACCAATGCGATGAAGTCGGGCTATGATATTCATCAGTACCAATGGCCGGAATACATCACCGACAAAATCGGTATTCGTAAGGAATGGCTGCAGCAGGTGAAGCCGTCGGGCGAACCGGTGGGAACGATAAGGAGCGATCTTGCTGCGCAATGGGGGCTGCCGCAGGGAGTGACCGTAACAACAGCGGTGACGGATGGCTGCGCATCGCAAATTGCTTCGGGCGCAGCCGGTCCCGGTCAGTGGAACACCACGATCGGTACCACGCTGGTGATAAAGGGTGTCACAGAAGAGGAAGTGATCGATCCCACAGGAACGATATACAATCATCGCCACCCTATGGGTTATTGGATGCCGGGCGGCGCCAGCAATACCGGCGCCGATTGGGTGAGCAAACTATTTGCGGGCGAGAATCTGCAACAGTTGAGTGAAAAGTCCGCTGAACATTTACCGGCAGTGCCGCTGGCATGGCCATTGTTGCAACAGGGTGAACGGTTCCCGTTTGTTGCGCCGCAAGCCGTTGGATTTTGGCCGGAGGGAGATGCGGTAGAGAAATTTACCGCCTGTATGGAAGGCGTGGCATTTATCGAGCGGTACGCGTATGAAAGGATTTCATCGTTATCCGGTAAAAAAACAGCGCGTGTGTTCTCGGCGGGCGGAGGCAGCAAAAGCGACACCTGGCTGCGCATCAGGAGCTGCGTGATGAACGTTCCCATTTGCAAAATGAAAAATGTATCGGGAGCGGCCGGTGCAGCGATATTGGCGGCGTCGCGAACCTTTTATTCCTCTTTGCAGGAAGCGGCCAGTGTAATGGTTGCCCCTGCATTAACCGTGCTGCCGGATGCTGGATTGGCAAGTGCCTACGATGAGAAATACAAAAGGTTTATTGAAGAATTGAAAGCAAGAAAAATATTGAATTGAGTATGCTGAAGATATTTTTACTCCGTCATGGTGAAACGGCCTGGAACGCAGACAACAATCGCTACTGCGGACGTTCAGACATTCCTCTTACCGAAAAAGGCATACGCCAGGCCGAAGAAGTGAAGAAACAAATGACGGGTATCGAATTGACAAAAGTATTTTCTTCACCATTGCAGCGCGCATTTACTACGGCCCGCATCGCATCCGGGAGGGAACCCATAAAAGATGACCGGTTAACAGAGGCTGATTTCGGTGCATGGGAGGGAAAAACAAAAGAGGAATTTATTGCAGAAAATGAATCGCTGTGGCTCGACTGGATGAGCGATCCCGCAATACACCGTGCCGGTGGCAGCGGTGAAACCGGCGCGCAGATTGTGGCGCGAGTGAGCGATTTTTTCCGTTCCCTGCAACATACCTGTCACGAAGGAAATATCATGGTGGTGGGGCACAACGGCATTAACCGCCTGTACATGGCAAGCAAGCTGGGTATGCCATTAAAAAATTATCGCCAGTTGGTTCAGCAAAATTCTTCCATCACTTGCTTCACGCTCGATGATAAGGGAACGTTTACGCTCGAACTACTTAATTCAAAACTTCGGTAAAACCATTCAGTATGCTCAGGATCAGCTTTTTACTTGCATCTTTGTTGGCTGTTTCGGCAGGATATTCGCAGTTACATACGTTGGGTATAAAAAGCTATTCGGAGCTTCAGTCTTTTTTTCACTACGTGGGTAAAAATGCCCGCATCATCAGCGGCCACCGTGGCAGCCATATTGCCGGATATCCCGAGAATGCCATTGAAACATTCGAGCATGTATTGAAGCACACGCCGGCTTTTTTTGAAATAGACCCGCGCCTTACAAAAGACAGCGTGATTGTGCTGCTGCATGATGCCACACTCGACAGAACAACCACCGGCAAAGGTAAACTGGCCGATTTTACATGGGAAGAAGTGAAGAAGCTTCGGTTAAAAGACAGCAACGGAAAAGTAACACCTTATCGCATCCCTACTTTGCAGGAGGCCATTGAGTGGGCCAGGGGAAAAACGGTGCTTAACCTGGATAAGAAGGATGTTCCCCTCGCCATGACCGCGGAGATAATCAGGAAAAATAATGCGGGCAGCTTTGTGATGGTTACGGTGCACAATGCGCAACAGGCCAAATTTTATTATGATGATGATCCGCAGCGGATGATGTCGGCGTTTGTTAAGACCGGGAAAGCCATGAAAGAGTATGAGGCCGCCGGTGTGCCGTGGAAGAATATGATTGCCTATATCGGTTCTGAAAATAAGCCAGGTAATCAAAAGATGTTTGACCGCCTGCATGACAAAGGCGTGATGTGCATGATTTCCGCTGCGCCGGTGTATGACAAGCTGCCCACTGTTGAGGAAAGAGCAGAAGCCTATCGGGATATATTTAAGCAGGGCGCCGACATTTTAGAATCCGACCTTCCCGTTGAAGTAGCAGAGGCTGTTCATCGGCTCTGAGTGTTGCCAGGAACTTTCTCGAACACGATACGGAAATGATCCATTATTTCGCGTTCAAAGCATTTCTTGTTGGCCTGGTGGCGAAACACGCCGAGCTTGTGCCTGAACTCTTTATTTAAGATAAACTGCGGCAGCAGCTTCAGGAACAGCGCGTATTTTTTAAGGTTGAATTTCCTGATTTTTTTTCTCCATTGGTTGGTGGTTTCGATGTAGTCGAGTCTGCCGCTGCTGATGTTCACCAATTTAAAGTACGGTTCCGCACAGCCGATGATCATCTCAGAGCCGTAGGGTAGCCATGAGCCGGGAAAATGTTCGATCATGAGCGCCATCAGGAACGCATCCGTGTTTTTACCGGCATGTATGTCCATCGCCTGCCAGGGCATCATATTTTTTCCAAATGCCATTGTTTGTAAATAAAATCTTCCACCCGCCGGCAGCAAATCATATACGGTTTTAAAGAAATTCCTGTAGATGTCTTGCTGCTTACCTTCTTTATATTCCTCTAGCGAGCAAAAGTGTTCGAATGCACCTACGGAAGCAATCGCATCGAAAGTTCCGTAGTCGGACGGTGTGATGGTTCTCACATCTTTGACATACACTTCGAAGCCATTCTTTTTGCAGGCGCGGTACTGGCCGTCTGAAAGGGTCACGCCTACAGGTTTGGCGCCGATGCCGGCGGTATAATGCAGGAACGGTCCCCAGCCGCACCCCATGTCGAGCACCCGGGTACCTTGCTGAATATGCAACTGTTCGGCCATAAACCTGTGCTTGGCATGCTGTGCCTGTTCGAGGCTCATGGTAAAATCGCCATTGTACCGGGCGCCGCTGAAATCCGCCATTTCCCCTATGCTGAGCCGGAATATTTTATCCATCGTGGAATACGTGAAATCTATATCTTCTTTAGTGGCCAAGTTGTTGGTTTATTAGTGAACGATAGGAGTGAGAGCATTATCAGGAACTAAGGTAAGCATTGCGCAGTAAGGATAAACACGTTCTATTTTGCCGGGAGCAGGCTTAACTTGTGCATCGAACAGTACAAAACAAATATTATCATCACGTCAAAAGGCGGGGCCAGAACCCCACTAACAAATGGAAGTTGTCAGGATTATTGACATTATAGGCATTGCCGCGTTCAGCATTGCCGGGACGTTTGCGGCAATGGAGAAAAAACTGGATTATTTCGGCATATTCATTATCGCCTTCGTCACAGCTTTGGGCGGCGGTACCCTGCGTGATATTTTGATCGGTGACGGGCCGGTTAAGTGGATGTATGATGCGAGCCAAGGATTGACGGTGGTGATCAGCACGACGGGGGCGCTGCTGTTTACAAACCTGATAAAGAACTTCAATAAAATTCTGCTGCTGTTTGACTCGCTGGGGCTGGCCTTCTTCACCGTAGTCGGTATTCAAAAAGGAGTTTCACTCGGATTGCATCCTGTAATATGTGTTGCGCTCGGAACGATCACCGCTTGCTTTGGCGGCGTGATCCGGGATATTGCCCTGAATAACATCCCGCTTATCTTTCACAAAGAGATATACGCCACCGCCTGTATTTTCGGAGGCATCCTATATTTTCTTTTGCGTGCCGCCGGCCTCTCTTCGGTGCCGCTGGAAGCGATTTGTATCCCATCCATCATTTTACTCAGGCTCCTGGCCATCAGATATAAATGGCAACTACCCGTTCCGAAACAGTAATGGCGCTAACCCGAAGGGACTCATTGAACAAAGATCAATCTTTAAGCGCATGAGTGGCACATGTTTTTAAGCGTTAACGGCAATTTTAAAAACAAAAGCCATGGCTCACAATGTTCAATTTCAATCCTGCATAGACGCATGCCTGCGTTGTGCCTCTGCCTGTAACCATTGCGCCTCTTCCTGCCTGCAGGAGCAAGACGTGAAAATGATGGCACGCTGCATTCAGACCGATATGGAGTGCGCCGCCTTCTGTTACGCTGCGGCCGAGGTAATGAGCTTAAATGGGGAGTTTTCCTCTCAGCTCTGCCGGCTATGTGCCGATGTGTGCGATGTGTGTGCGGCCGAATGTGAAAAGCATGCGCAGCACGGCATGGAACATTGCAGACAGTGCGCAGAAGCCTGCCGCCAATGCGCAGCAGAATGCAGGAAAATGGCATAGCCGTCCTTTGTTTGCTTTCTGCAAAAAATGTTAGCTTTAAAAAGGAGACCAGAGAAGGTCTGCGTGGAAAATACCCCGGCCGGAACAATCCGGATGACGCGCTTATACGTATATGAAGTGAGCGTTGTACCTGGTGGCTGAAAGCGCATTCCGGATTTATTATTGAGTACAATCAGAACATACAACGAAGAGGAGCTTGTTGGCTTATTGAAAAGCAGGGATAGCAGCGCTTACAGCTACCTGTATGATCATTACGCCCGTTCGCTGTACACCGTGATCGCGCAGATTGTTCCCGACGTTAGCGCGGCCAATGACGTGCTGCAGGAAACCTTTATTCATGTATGGACAAAAATCGACACTTACGATCCGCGCAAAGGGCGATTATTCACCTGGCTGCTCCAGATTGCCCGCCATGCCGCTATTGACGCCCTGCGTTCGAAGGGCTACCAACGCGCGCGAAGCAATGTGTCGTTGACGGATGACCATAGTGCGGCAGGAAACGGAGGGAGCACGACAACCAATATTGATAACATTGGATTAAGAAAAGTACTCGAAAAGCTCAGCGATGAAAATCGGGCATTGATCAATTTGTCTTATTTTAAGGGATATACGCACGAACAAATTGCCGAGCTGGAAGGAATGCCGCTGGGAACTGTTAAAACAAAAATCAGAAATGCATTGCTGCAACTAAGAGAATACCTGAAGTGAATATCCGGGAATACATATCAAGCGGAATAGTAGAAAGCTACGTACTGGGACTGGCAGATGACCACGAACGTTCGGAGTTTGAAGAGATGTGTGACCTGTATCCGGAAGTATTGCAGGCCCGGACCGATTTCGAGCTGCTGCTGGAAGCGCAGGCCGCCACCGGTACCCTCGAGCCGCCGTCATCTGTAAAAGAGCAATTGCTGAGCTCCCTTGCCGGCGCCGCTGCTGCCCTTACAACGGATGAACAGCCGGCAGGATACGGCCGCCCTGCCGTGCGTATGGGC
>CBIGXK010000074.1:0-13185 GCA_966193805.1 uncultured bacterium
CCACACTTCCATAAGAAGAAAGATTCGGATTATCGGGCTCGTTCCAGATATCCCAGCCCAGCACCATCGTGTCGCTGGCAAAGCTGGCTACCACCCCTTTCACATATTGCTCAAGCCGCGGGTACTGCGTTGAATCCTGCAAAGCTTTGTAACCCGGACTTTGCACCCATCCCGAATTGTGTACGTGCGGTTTCGGATCGCGTTGCTTCCCCGTTTGAGGAAACGGATCCCAGCAGGAATCAAATAATACAAACAGCGGTTTAATGTTGTGCCGCCGCGCAATGTCGAGAAACGTTTCGAGGCGGTCGCGAAAACCTGTCGAATCCTGTTGCCACAATAAATCGTGAAGGTAAACGCGCACCGTATTCATGCCGAGCGATGCGGCCCATCCCAACTCTTTGTCAATTGTAGCCGTATCAAACGTTTCGGCCTGGAACATTTCCAGCTCGTTGATGGCCGTGCTCGTAATAAAATTACAGCCCACCAGCCAGGGTTGTTGCGCATACCATTGATTCGCCTTTTCTTTCGACCATATCGTGCGGGCCTGCGCGGATTGCTCGACCGCGACGTTTCCCGATTTATTTCTGTCTGTTGCACAATACTGGAAAAAGAACGTCGCAACAATTAAAAATAACCCTGTTTTCAATTGGTTCATACTGATTACTTGTTGATGAAAAAATTATGGTTCAACCTTTGGAAATATTTTGTTCTCATCCACCTTCATCTTACCCTCAGGAGTAAACGAACATTGGCTGTAAACAATTTTCCTGGGCGCTACCCTTTCGCCACTATAATGCGAATGATAAAATATCAATAACTCGCTTGTGGGCCCCTTAATAAATTCCGAACCGCCCGTTCCCGGCACACCGGCCGTTTTGGGAATAATAGGATTGCCATCGTTCTTTTTCCACGGACCCAGCGGCGAATCGGCTGTCGCGTAACCTACGTTGTAAGCAGGACTCCTGAAATCATTAGCGGTGTAAAACAGGTAATATACACCGTTGTGCCTGATCATCGACGGCGCCTCTGTTACCGGCCACTGTGCACCCGAAACGATCTCCCAATCCTGGCTTTGTGAAATGCAGGGCACCACTGTGTTTTCATCGATCGAAACGAGATCCTCATTCATTGCGGCGCCAAATATCCGGTTGCCATTGATGAGCCGCACAAAGTACAGGTAGGCCTTACCGTTATCATCAATATAAACATGCGGATCTATCTCTTTAACATCGGCATGCAAAGGTTTCAACTCCTGTTGTGTAAAAGGACCGAGCGGCGAATCGCTCGTGGCCACGGCAATCCTTTCGTTCGCAGTGTAGTACATGTAAAACCTGCCCTTTGCATGCAGTACATACGGCGCCCAAAAGCCTGCCGTGCCGAAGCTCTGTCCCTTGCTGAGCGCCAGGCCGTCACCAGCCAGGCCCACGGACCCCTCCCATTCGCGCAGGTCCTTCGAACGGTACACCGGGATGCCTTTGTCAGCGCCCAAATCGTTTGTACCATACAGGTAATAAACGTCGTCCACTTTCAGCACAAACGGATCGGCCACCTGCATCACCTGTTTCACCGTATCGGCCGTCTCAGTTATCTTCGGCGCTTCAGCGTTTCGTCCGCATGCGAACACAACCATACCGATGGCTATTGACGAAACAATCGGCAGCAATTTTCTTCTCATCCATGTTCCTTTTTATCCGGTATCAATATTGATTGTTCTGTACAAGATTGGGATTGTTCAGCACTTCTATTTGCGGAATGGGCAGCCTGATGTGTTTGCCAACAATAAAGTTGTTGAAATCCGGATCGCGTGCCGCTACCTGGTCCACTTTTTCATCCGATTCAAGATCGCCCCAACGTTTGAGATCTGCCCAGCGAACGCTCTCACCGCACAGCTCGAGCACGCGTTCTTCTTTCAACCGGTTGCGGAAGGCATCTTTACCGGCAACCGCCTCGGGATGGGCAGTGGCCAGCGGAAGCATGCCCGATCTTGCGCGCACTTTATCTACATATGGCACGGCATCGCCGGTTTGATCTAATTCATTCAACACTTCGGCATACATCAGCAGAATATCGGCATAACGCACCATGCGGACATTATTCTGCGCAAAATAATCTTCGTTGGTGCGGTAATAATCGCGCTGGTATTTTCTGAACCATGTTTCATCGGCGCCCCACTCCCAACTGCGGCCGTAAATCTTGTCGCCAAAATCGGCTTCCAAAGCCGGGTAAAACAAGGTGTAACGAAGCCGCGGATCTATTTCATTCAAGGCGGTCTTCTCTTTCTTGAATTCATCCACCAACCAATACCTGGCCTGTCCGTCCGACCATCCTATGCTGCGCGGCGCAAAGAATTGCGGCCGGTGGTTGCCCATATTCTGGTTAGGATCGTCGGCATCACCTCCTTTGTTAACATCGGAGAACTGAATTTCAAAAACCGATTCAATGTTGTTTTCGTTGGTGTGTGTGAAATTATCCTGGAAGTTCTCTACCAGGTCGTATTTACCTGCGCCTTCACCAGTGAAGAAATAATCGAGTGCGCTTTTTGCTTCCGGCCATTTATGCTGCTGCATGTAGGTTCTGGCAAGGAATGCATTGGCGGCTCCCTTAGTAGGGCGGCCAACATTGGCATCATCCCATTCAACCGGCAACGCCTGCAGCGCTTCTGTAAAATCTTTTTCTACCTGCACCCACGTTTGTGCCAGCGTGCCCGCGGCCGGAAGATCGTCGGGCTCTGAAGGTTCGAGTACCAGCGGCACATTTTCCCAAAGCAGGGCCGCATAATAATAATACAACCCGCGCAAAAATTTAGCTTCGCCAAGTATCCTGTCTTTTGCCACCTGGTCGGTGAATTCTATTGCGGGAACATTGGCGAGCACCTGGTTGCAGCGGAAGATCGCCTTATAAGTATCTCGCCAGGTGTTCACGTTTCCTTCCCAAAAATTGTAGTTGATGTATTGGAAGCGTGTCCAGTCGGCAAGTTCCACCCACGGGCTGTTGCTGCAGCCTTCGTCGGAGGTAAGGTCGAGGCGGAAATACATCCACCTTGCCCAGCCGCCGGGTTTATAGAACATGGCATACGCCGCATTGACGCCTTTTTGCGCATCATCGGGCGTGAGCCAGAATTGTTCTTCCGTTAAGGTATTGGGGTTGTCGATATTGAGCACCTTTTTATCGCAGGAACAAAGAAGCAGTACCGGCAGTAAAAAGTAAGAGATGATATATGATGTCTTTTTCATGGTAAAATTCTTATTGATTAAAAACCAAACTGCAGTCCAACAGAATACATTTTCAAATTCGGATAGCTGAAATTGTCGAACCCTTTTTCGAAGAGGTTGGTGTTGTTGAATTCCGGATCCAACCCATTGTATTTGGTGAACGTCAGCAGGTTTTGCCCGGAGAGAGAAATCTGCGCACTCGAAAATCCGATGTGTCGCAAAAGGTCGGCAGAGAAATTATACGAGAGGCTGATAAACTTCAATCTCATGAAGCTGCCGTCTTCCAGCCAGCGGTCGGTGTCGCCCCTTGAATTCAGCGTTGATGCATACAGTGCGCGCGGCACATCAGTGTTGGGATTATCGGGTGTCCACGGCTTGATGCCTTTGCGGTAATTGGAATTGTCGTCGAAGCGGTCAACAAGGCTGTAGTATCCGTTGAAAACCGTTGCGCCGAACGAACCGAACCAGTTCATCGACAGGCTGAAATTTTTATAAGAAGCGCCCATGTTCAATCCCAGTTCCATATCGGGCCACGGACTAGCTACCACTACTTTATCAGTGTTGGTGATTTGACCGTCGCCATCGTTATCCCTGAACCGGATGTCGCCTGGTTTTGCATCGGGCTGGATAACGGTATTATCCTTATTGCGATAATTATCTATCTCAGCCTGTGTTTGAAACAGTCCGTCGGTTTGCAGAACATACCACATGCCGATGGGCGAACCAATTTCTGTAACCGTATTGCCTACAAAAATGTTGTTGCGCCCGTAACCCAGTTCAATCACTTCATTGCGGAGTGAGGTGAGGTTGGCGCCAATGTAATAACTAAAGTCGTTGATGGTTGACCTGTAGGTGGCGGAAAATTCAAAACCTGTATTTCTCAGCGTGGCCGCATTGACCACGGGATTGCCGCCATCGTTTCCGGTCGTAACGGCCACGGGCATATCCGTTAATACATCTTTCGTTTCTGCAATAAAATACTCGGCGGTCAGCGATAACTTTCTGTTGAACAGTTCAGCATCCAAACCCACATTGGTCTGGCTCAGCTGCTCCCAGCGAAGATCGCGGTTAACGAGTCTTACCTGCGTGGCGCCGGGAACAATGTGCTGATCGCGGCCGACGGCAATTGTTGAGAAAGTATTGATGGTGGGGATGTAATCCCAGTAACCGATGTTGCTGCTGCCCAGTCTTCCGTAGCTACCCCTGATCTTAAGATCGTTCAGCCAGGTAACATTGAAAAAACTTTCGCGGCTGATGCGCCATGCGGCCGATACCGACGGAAATGTTTTCCATTGATCATTCCGGCCGAGGCGGGATGTTCCGTCACGGCGAATGACTGCGTTCAAAAGATATTTGTCATCGAAATTATATTCTACCCTGCCGAGATAAGACAGGATGATAGCTTCCTGCTCGTAACCGCCGGTCTGCGGTTCGTTGCCCTGGTCCAATACGCTATAATAATAGCCGGATGAATTACGAAGCACGTTGCGCTTGGTGCCCCATATCTGGGCATATTCATCGTGCTGGTAGGTTTGGCCCACAACAGCGTTGATGCTGTGCCTGCCGAACTGCTCGGTAAAGGCAAGCGTATTTTCAATGAGCGACGATTGAAACCTTGCTCTGTTCTCGTTAAGAATTGCCGGGTCGTACGCCTGGTTGAGTGTCCAGTTGCCTTCTTTGCGCAAATAGTCGTAGTGGTCGTTGCTGGTTTCGTAACCGAGGTTGAGCCTGTATTTGAGGAAGGGCAGGAACTGAATTTCGCCCCACACATTTCCGCGAACGCGAAGGTTTTCATTTGTTCTGTCTTCGAGCGCCGCGATGGCCACGGGGTTTGTTCCAAACGTACGCGCCTTCGATTCACTTCCATAGCCAAAGCCGCCCGGGTTAGCAGGATCGTACACAGGTATGGTGGGCAACAGGCGCACAACATCGGCGTAAGGGTTGCCCGACATCTCATCAGTGAATGCATTCGTGATGGCGATATTTTCACCGATGCTGAAAATACCTTTCGATCCCTGCGAATTAACCCGCACACCGATGCGTTTGAAATCGGTGCTGATCACCGTACCCTTGTTCCGGAAATAATTACCTGACACGAAATACGAACCATTTTCACCACCGCCCGAAAAGGACATATTATAATCATGCATGTATCCCGTTTGAAACGCCTCATCCTGCCAGTCGGTGTTGATGGCAGTATTCAAATCCTGGCGTGGTGCGCCCGCATTATCATAAGCCATATAATTGAGGTCGGTAAATTCTTTGGTGTCGGCCAGTTCGTAACGCGGTGTGGTTTGCACACTTGTTTTTCCTGAGAACTCGATCTGCAAAGGTCCCTTTCTTCCTCTCTTAGTGGTGATGATGATGACGCCGTTTGCCGCGCGCGACCCATAAATAGCGGCTGCAGAGGCATCTTTCAATACCTGGATGGATTCGATGTCGTTTGGGTTGAAGTCGCGATTGGCCGTTGTGATCAGTCCGTCAATAACATATAATGGATTGGTGCCGCTCACATTCTTGATACCTCTTATCTGGATCCTCGCTTCGGAACCCGGCCTGCCACCCGACCGCACATTGACGCCGGTAACCAGTCCCTGCATGGCTTCTGCAACAGTGGTGGCCTGGCGTTTTTTCAACTCAGAGGGAGATACGACTGAAACGGCGCCGGTGAGATCTCTCTTTCTTTGCGTTCCGTAACCCACCACCACCACTTCACCCAGGTCGGAGATGCCTTCTTCCAGTTGCACATTCACCACCGATTGGCCGGCAATGGAAACCTCTTGTGTGGCAAACCCTACCGAACTGAACACTAGCGTTTGCACGTCGTCGTTCACGGTCAACTTATAGTTGCCGTTAACGTCAGTGGCGGTTCCGAGCGAGGTGTTCTTGATGTTGACGCTCACACCCGGCAGCATCTGGCCGGCTTTATTTGTTACCTGTCCGCTAACCTCGTGCTGTGTCTGCGCTAGTGTTGGTGAAAAAATAAATAAGCTGGAAAAAATGAAAAGGAAAAGGAAAAACCGGTGAGGCAATAGCCGGTTCGCCAGTGGATTTTTTTTCATAATAGCTAAGCTTTAGTTAGATTTGATGTCTCCCCGCATGGAGATTCGCGCGTTCATAAATTGCATTGTAAATTGAACGATTTATATTTTAAAGGCTACGCTCGTGCGTATCAATATTTCAACCTTTTGTTGCAACTTATTGCCCATCGTCTTGCTGCTTTTGCTGCCGGTGCACAACCTGATTGCGCAGTCGTATTACTTTAACCATGACCAGGTAGAGGACGGACTTTCGAACAACGCCGTGTTCTGCAGTATCCAGGACAAAAACGGCTTTCTATGGTTCGGGACGAAAGATGGGTTGAACAGGTTTGAGGGGTATTCCTTTAAGGTGTTTAGAAACAATGGCGATGATTCGCTTACAATAGGCAGCAATTTTATCTATAGCCTCCACGAAGATAGTGAAGGTAACTTATGGGTGGGCTGCGACCGCGGACTTTATCTGTACAACCCCACCATGGAGAGCTTCAGCGCGGTTGATGTTGCACCTACGAGCGAGGTCAGGGACATACAGGAATATGCCGGCGACCTTTGGTTCGTATGCAAAGGACAATTATACCAATATAATAACACAACAGGTGTATGCAGGGTCTTCCGGAGAACCGGCGCCGGAGGAGCCACCTCTGTTTGCCTGTCGGACGGTACATTATGGGTGGCAACCAGTTCCGGAACGCTTGAAAAATACGATCCGTCCAAACGCTCCTTCACCGCATACGAGGTATTTGGAAAATTGAACCGCTCCGCTTCGAAATGGATAGAAACCATCTATGATACCGGCAAGGGAAGCCTGCTGGTGGGCACATCGAAACATGGAGCAAAGCTGTTTGATACCCATACCAACGCGGTTCACGACATATTGATCTATAATACCGACAAAACGGAAATTTTTGTGCGCGACTTTATTCATCACTCCGGCGATGAATACTGGATAGCATCAGAATCGGGAATATATGTTTACAACATGAAGACAAGGGAGTACACCTCGTTGAAAAAAAACTACAACGATCCCTATTCCATTTCCGACAACGCCGTGTACACCTTCTGCAAAGACAGGGAGGGCGGCATCTGGGCCGGCACTTATTTCGGCGGACTGAATTACTTTCCCAGGCAATACGCCCACTTCAAAAAATTCTTTCCGCAATACGACATGAACTCCATCAGCGGCAATGCCGTGCGCGAAATATGCAAAGATGAGCAAGGCAACATGTGGATCGGCACTGAGGACGCCGGGCTGAATAAATTAAATCCCGAGACAGGGAAGTTCACGCATTTCTCACCCGGCAAATCACGGGGCAGTATCGCTCACACCAACATCCACGGCCTGCTGCTGCAAGGCAATGAATTGTGGATCGGCACTTTTCATCATGGCCTCGATGTCATGAACATTCAAACAGGCAAGGTAATTCGCCATTACAGCATGACCACCCATTCGCTGGCGAGCGACTTCATCTATTGCCTGTATGCCACACGCTCCGGGAAAATACTGGTTGGCACCGATCATGGGCTGTACTATTATGACAGGCAGAAAGATGATTTTACGCTCATCGAAAAAATTCCACCGGCATTTTACACCATCATCTACGAAGATCATGAAGGAATGATATGGGCGGGAACCTACAGCGAGGGATTATATTACTTTCACCCGCAAACCGGGCAAAGCGGCCACCTGAAATATGAGCCCGGCAGTGCATCGAGCCTCAGTGGCAACCGCGTGAACTGGATCATGGAAGATGCGCACAAAACTTTATGGATAGCCACCGAAGGCGGGTTGTGCGAAATGAACCGGGAAACAAAAACATTCAGGCAGTTTACCACCAGGAACGGATTTCCGAGCAACATGATCTTCGCAGTGCTCGAAGACAAGCAAAAGAATTTCTGGATCAGTTCGTCAAAGGGCCTCGTTCATTTTTCGCCCGCAACAAATTACATTCATGTCTATACAAAGGCCGATGGCTTATTGAGCGACCAGTTCAATTATAATTCTGCCTTCAAAGATGCCGATGGAAGAATGTATTTCGGAAGCGTCAAGGGGTTGATCAGTTTTCATCCCGATGGATTTCTCAAAAGCGATTTTCAGCCTCCTGTTTACATCACCGGTTTCCAGGTGTACGACAAAGAGCTGCCGATCAATAAAGAAGGATCGCCTTTGAAAAGATCGATCAGCTTCACGAAATCCATTACGCTGCGGCACGACGAGTCGTCGTTCAGCATTGATTTTGCCGCCCTCAGCTACACCGCTCCCGAAACCACCGAATATGCGTACAGGATGGATGGGCTCAATGAAAACTGGACGTACCTCAAAGTCAATCGCAAAGCGTATTTCACACAACTGGCGCCGGGAAATTATACTTTTTATGTAAAGGCCTCCCGGAACAGCAACAACTGGAACGGCCACCCTGCCGTTCTGGAAATAAAAATATTGCCGCCATGGTGGGCGAGCCCTTACGCGTATGTGTTATATGCAGTGATATTGCTCACTGTGGTGTATGTTGTTGTACGCGGTTATCTGAAACGATCCGAAGCAAAAAACCGGAGGAAGCTTGAATTGCTGGAGCATGAAAAAGAAAAAGAACTTTATCATGCCAAAATTGAATTCTTCACACACATCGCCCACGAAATCCGCACACCGCTTACGCTGATCAAGGGACCGATGGAAAAGGTAATGAAACAGGCCCGCGACCAGGCAGGCATCAGGAATAACCTGGTGATCATGGAAAACAACACCAACAGGTTACTCGATCTCACCTCTCAGTTGCTGGATTTCAGGAAAACCGAGATCAACGGGTTCGACCTCAATTTCGTGAAGACGAATGTTTCGGAATTGCTCAACAATCAATACCAGCAATTCAAAACGGCTGCGGAACAAAAGCAATTGCATTTTATTATAGATGTTCCCGAAAAATTGTGTGCGTATGTTGACATGGAAGCGCTCAATAAGATCATCAGCAACCTCATTGATAACGCGGTAAAATATGCACGCCAAAAGGTGTATATTGGCATGCTTCCGTTCAGAGAAGGAGACGACAACTTTACCATTGTCATCAAAAACGATGGTTATCTTATCCCATATGAAATGAGAGAAAAGATTTTTGAAACGTTTTTCCGGATCCGGGAAACGAACAAGGAGAGCGGCACCGGCATTGGCCTCGCGCTCGCCCGGTCGCTGGTTGATTTGCACAAGGGTATCCTGGTGCTCACACACCCGGAAGAGGGAATGAATGTATTTCACCTGACGCTGCCGGTACACCAGGAGATAGAATTCAACCTCGGTGCATGATAATGAAACCGTTCATTAAAAAGATGTAGCATGACGACGAAGCCATTGATCTTATTGGTTGACGACAACCAGGAAATACTCGATTTTGTTTCTGATGATCTCAGTGAAAAGTATGACGTGTTCAAGGCAGTGAACGGCCAGGAGGCAATGAAAATACTTGACCAGGAAAGCATACACCTGGTGATCAGCGATATTATGATGCCGGTGATGGACGGCTACGAGCTGTGCAGGGCGATAAAGTCGAATGTTGAATACAGTCACATCCCTATTATCCTGCTCACCGCCAAAAACACACTGAAATCGCGGATACAGGGATTGGAAGAAGGGGCCGACGCGTATATCGAAAAACCATTTTCTCCCGAGCATCTGCAGGTGCAGGTGGCGAACCTGCTCACCAACCGGCACAAAATAAAAGAACACTTTGCCACCTCTCCTCTTGTCAACATCAATACCATTGCGTATTCAAAAGCGGATGAACATTTTCTGCAACAGGTGAACGACATCATTCACCGGCACATTGAAGATATCGACCTGGGGGTTGAACAGCTGGCCGAGTTTGTGAACATGAGCAGGGCCACGCTGTATCGCAAAATAAAATCCATTTCAAATTTAACGCCGGTGGAGCTCATCAATATCACGAGGCTGAAGAAGGCAGCGGAACTGCTTTCTACCGACAGCTACAAAATTTATGAAATTGCCGAAATGGTGGGCTTCGGTTCACAAACGCATTTTGGCCGCAGCTTCCACAAGCAGTTTGGCGTGTCGCCGTCGGATTACCTGGCCGTGTGCAGAGAAAATGTGAGAAAAGAAACCAGGAACAGCCTTTCGTAACTGCGTCAAATCGCAATATTCGTTCTTACTTGTCTTTTCCTTCAACCAGGAACTTACGAAAGCTGCTTAATAATCCATCCGACGTGTTTGAATTGGTAAAGATGGCATAGCCCATCTTCAAATCTTTATACACTTCAAACTGGCACTTGAAATCACCGTTGTTGCCTCCATGGCCAAAAGTTTTTCCGAATGGCGTTTCGCGAATTTCGAGGCTCATGCCCATGTATGTGGGCACTTTCGGCTTTTCTTCGTCCGGGCCAAAATTGTATTCGGAATGTTTTGAAAGCATCGTTTGGTAGGTTGCCGCGTTCAGTCCTTTTTGCTCCAGCATGTACAGCATGAATTTTGAAAAGATGTTGGCCTCTGTGTGCATCGACCACGCCATTCCCGGAGACTCTGGCAATTCATCGTAAGTGGGCAGCAAATCATAATGGCCATTGGCCACCATCTGCCGCAACGAATCGTTCCTCGAAAAAAATGTATGGTACAACCCGATGGGGTCCAATACTTCTTCTTTCAATACCTGCTCCACTTGCTTGCCTGTAATTTTTTCAATCACCATTTTCAGGTATTCAAAACCTTCGCCCGAGTAGTTGTACGAAGTGCCGGGCGTGAACTTTAGATCAAGCTTGCCATCCTCATTCATCGAACGCCAGTTGGGAAAACCGGTACGATGCGTCAGCACATGTCTTGCCGTCATCAATTTATACCGTTCATCGTACGCAATGTCGGGGTACGGAAGATAGAGATAGAGTGGCTTGTCGAGATCAATGGTGCCGCGTTCCGCGAGGCGTTGCACCGCAAAAGAGAAAACGGGCTTTGTGATGGACGCAGCTTCAAACAAGGTGTTGCTATCCACCTTTTCGCCGGTGAAGGTGTTTTTGACGCCGTAGGTTTTGTGATAAACCACCTTACCATCTTTTATCAATGCGAGGGACACGCCGGGAATCCTGAAATATCGCTGGTAGGTTTCAATGAATCGGTCAACCTTGCCTGCCGTTGCCGCGTTGAAGTCGAACAATACACCTCTTTCGGGCAGCAGGTCCGGTGCAGCGTTTCCGGTAATGGTCATTTTTGGGGCCACAATGCTGTTTCCCGGTTTTGCCACGATAGTTACCGGTTTAACCGCCTTTGTCGAATAAACCGCTTCATCCGTAATAACGTAGTCGCCCTGCAGTGCCGCGCGATAGGTACCTGCCGGCAGTTGAACGGAGTAATGTCCCACGCTGTCGACAGCAGCCGACACCCACAGCTTTACATCCTTGTCGGAAATGAGTGTTACCTGGCCTGGGAGGTGTGCGGTCATCTTCCTGTCCCAGCTTACATTGCCCGATATCGTTGCCAGTTGTTGATTGGCGGGTACGAATAACACGTCGCCGAGACTGGTGGGGTTGCGAAACTTGAACCCGCCTTTTCCCCACGCCGCAATGGTGAAGCTTCCGTCTGCATCCTTATCGAACACCTGGAAATCGAACCCCACCGATTTTCCCAACGCGAACTGGTCGCCGAGCATGATGCGCCACTCATAATAGCGAACGTTGCCTTTTTGCACATGCGCCACTTCCATTATTTTCCAGGTAGCGGTTTTGGCAAAAGCATCATAATACGCGTTGTTGATGTTGCGCAGTTTTTTGCTGTACATAAATGAGGCAACACCCGATCCTACGGGGAGGTGCCGTGCATCGATGGAAAGCTCGAGGCAATCCTGCGTGTTGAACCTTACATTGGCCGAGGTATCTTCAATGAAACTGTCGTCGGTAATGGTAAATGCCACGTACATCGAGCGATTACCAAGGTTGTAGCCCACCTGGAAGAAGCCCGAAAAATCCGCGTTGTTCTTTGGGCGCTCATCCGACAACATCACGGAGACGGGGTATTTGGCGAGGTTTACCGGCCAATCGGAAAAGTTACCGTCAACGGTAATATTGGCGAGAGGATAGGCGGAGGCAACGCTGCCATTGTGGGCATACGAGGGTGGATGCAGCAGGAAGGCACAGGCCAGCAGGCAAAATGTTTTAACTGACGAGGTTAACATCTGATTCAGTTGATTAAGGAGTGAACATGATGGTGCGGGTACCTCTGCTGTACGATGGGAAAGGTATAAATGTTACAAGCCTTGCAACAATTTAGTTGGCGCGTTTAATCCAGGTCGAGCACCGCCGCTTCTCCGCGGGCAAAATGCTTGCTCATGATCTGTTCGGCCACTGCCAGCTTCCTGTCTTTTAAGGCTTTAACGATCTGGCGGTGTTCCAGGTCGGTTTGTTCGTAGTCGTCTATCCCGGTTTGAAATTCGCCGAGTTTCTGGTGGAAGAGTGGTATGTGTGAGGAGCGGTACACTTTCAGCAGCTTGTCGTTTTCCGAAAATTCTATCAGGGTTTCGTGGAACTTGATATCCGCTTCCAGCGCACCGTTAAGGTAGCCGCTTTTAACCATGGTGGTGAAGTCGGCGCATATCTTATCCAGCCTGGCCACCTTGTCTTTGTCCATTTTTCTGAAGGCTATCCGCAGGGCGCCGAGTTCGAGAACTTCGCGCAGTTCCCTGATCTGGTGCACATCGCTGGCGTGCAGCGGCTTAACATAGTAGCCGCCTTTTTCTCCCAGTACCACCAGGTCCTCGCCCAGCAGGCGGGTTAGGGCCTCTCTCACGGCCATGCGGCTCACGCCTATCTTTTTCGCCCATTCGTCTTCCTTCAGGCGGGTATTAGGGGTGAGCTGTTTACTTAATATTTTTCTCCTTATTTCGGTAAACGCCTTACTGGCCAGTGAATCTGTCTTCATTTTCCTGAATTGCTCAATTAATCTACAT
>CBIGXK010000075.1:0-13183 GCA_966193805.1 uncultured bacterium
CTATAATAACGGCAAATTTTTCAGAGATGGTCATGTTTTTGCCAGCACCAACAACATTGTGGGATTTGATGGCATAAACCTTTCGGGAAGCAACCTGGAGGGAACAAAGAGTCTTGAGGACTTCGTGTCGAAGGTGGGGGAGATAAAGGGCACATTCAGTTGCTTTTACATAGACCGGCAGGCGCGAAAAGTATGCCTCTTTGCCGACAAGACCGGCGCACACCAGATATTTTATTACCGGAACGCCTCCTTTTTTGCGTTTTCATCATCAATTTTTCTTTTGATAGATATCCTCAGGCATTTTGGTGTTGAGCCGACGGTTTCGGTATTTTCTTCCTACATGATGCTATCGTTGGGATATCTTATGGAGGACTATACACTCGTTTCTGAAATAAGAAAGGTGTGCGGGGGGCATTACATAACTGCGGATACAGATGGCCTTTCGAACCAAAAGTACCACGACTATTACAGGAAAACGCAATACACAAGACTGACGGACGATCTGATTGAAGAAATTGATGCAAGATTCAAGAAGTCCATAAAGCTGGAATATGGTAAGGACAGCGAGTATGGTTTTAGCCATGTGGCAACATTGAGTGGCGGGCTCGACTCCCGCCTCAACGTGATGCTGGCTAATAAAACGGGTTACAAGGATATTACGTGCGTCACTTTCAGCGAAGGCTTTAAATCCGACGAGATGACAGCCCGGAAGATCACGCACGACTCCGGTATGAAACACATAGTCTTTTTATTGAACGGCGGATTCCCGTTATACGATATTGAAACGCCGCTGATACTGAACAATTGCGCGGTATATTATTTTGGGAGCGCCCAAACCCTGGCATCGGTTAAACGAATTAATTTTTCTGGCTACGGTTTGTTCCACAACGGCATACTGGCTGAAAGCAGCAAGGGGTCTTATCTGTCGGGCAGGAGGCATAAGGTGCCTTCAATAGACAGGCACTTTAGGATTTCGGAAAAAACGTTCGAAAAATTGGATAAGGGCGCCCTCGATAACATTTTCGATAAATACCAGAATGATGAGATGTTTATGACCTATAACAGGGGATTTAATGCAGCTCACAATGGTTCCTGGGTTACAATGCCGTTTACCGATTCGGTATATACCTACATGGAGAACGATTTTGCTGATCTCGCTTACTCAGTCGACCCGCAATTGCGCTTTGCGGCTTACCTCACAATTGAATGGATGAACCATAAAAATCCTGAAACGGCGAATTATGTTTGGCAAAGAGATGTGAAACCCACAAACAACGCGATTAAAAAGTTCCGGGCGCGTGTTATTTACCGCCTGAAGCTGTCTATGTCGCAGAAACGGGATATTGCGGCGCCGATAAGTGAATGGTACCATGCAAGCGAAGATTTGCGGACATTCATTGCGTACCAATTTAACCATTCACATGCTTTTGATGTTGTTCCTGTGGAAATCCAGAAGGATCTGAAGGAGTTGTTTTCGAGCGATTCAATAGATGAAAAATTATTATGCCTTTCTTATATGAAATCAATAGAGCTACTGTTTATTAGATAATGAGTTGAGAAACCAGCTTTCGATATACATCCGGGAAATTGAGAATATTGCGAATAAAGGGTTCTTCTACCTCTTTACTTCGCAGGGCTTGATCGTGATCGTGGGATTTGCGTCCCAGTTTTTTGTTGCCGGCATCCTGGATCCGGCTGATATGGGAAGAATAAAGATTATGCAGACGTATATCAATCTTTCAGCGCTGATATGCGGTTTGGGTTTTGAAACTTCGTTGCTAACGCTTGTGTCGGCAAGCGGCGACGACGCCGAAAAAAGAAGGCTGTACCAGGCCGCCTTGCTGGTGTCGATGGGATCGTTTGCGTTGTTGTTCGCTGTTCTTAGCGTCTTTTCTTATTTGGGCATTATATCCGCAGATCCGGTTATTACCAGGCTGTTCCCGCTCTACATGCTTTTCTTACTGCCGCTCACGGTGCAGAATCTGCAAATGGCCTATTACCAGGCGACGAAGAGGATCAAGACGATGGCGAGGCTCCAGTTGATCGTCAAGTCGGTAACCGTGGCACTTCTCATTTACCTTACTTACCTGTTTCAACTGAAAGGTTACATCATCACTATCGTCGTCACCGGCATGCTGACGGTTTTAATTTTCCAGGTGGGCCTTAAGAACATAAGGCTGAACCGCGATTTTTTCAGCATTAATGCTGCACTGGTAAAGAGGATGTGGAAGTTGGCAGCTTATGCGCTGCTGGCGAATATCGTGGGGCTGGTGACCACTACGCTGGACATTTACCTGGTCAATTACATGATAGCCGAAAGGGTGGAAGTGGGGTATTACATGTTTGCACTCACCATTATAAGTGTATATCAACTGGTGCCGCTTACGATCCAGCAGGTGTCGCTCCCGTATTTTTCGGAACAGGCGAGCGATTACACCAGGTGGTACAGATCGTATTCAAAGTACAACCGGCTCAACCATGTACTCGTTGCCCTGGTGGTGGCGGCGGGTATCGTGACGATTCCATTTCTTATTGGCTTCGCCTTTTCGGGCAAGTACGACCGGTCGGTTTATTACTTTGTGTTTTTGGCAGTGGCCTGGATGATCAAGAATTCATCCGTCATCAAACCGACTGCGATAATGGGTCATGGCAGGTTTGACATCAATTTTAAGGTATCGCTGATCAATTTTGCCTTGTCGCTTCCCATTTTATTTGTGTTGATAAACTTTTATGGTTTGGATGGGGCGCTTATAGGAAAGGTCATCGCCGCCGTTATCTACTATATCACTACAACTGCGATGTTTCGAAAATTTAATAATTCTTTGTAATGAGTATCACGATCGTGTACGTTGCTATAGTGGGACAGAACTACGGTGGCGTGGAGCAGAAAATAATTTC
Source organism: uncultured bacterium (assembly GCA_966193805.1). Taxonomy (GTDB): domain Bacteria; phylum Bacteroidota; class Bacteroidia; order Chitinophagales; family Chitinophagaceae; genus Flavitalea. The sequence continues at coordinate 2,899 of CBIGXK010000075.1, forward strand.
ACAGTTCGACGCGCTTAAGCAGTATCGATCGAATGTATTTTTATACCTGTTGACCTCTTTTCCGCCCAGGGGCGCGTTCGCGGAACAAATAAAAAAAAGGTCCGGTGTGCATGTGCTGGTTAACAGTTCTGAAAAGGCCGGTAATCCTGTGACACGGCGAATGGAGAAATTCACTTTGCTCACCAATGCGCTTAAGCGTCATGACCCCGGTAAAACGATTATTTATTTTCGTCATCCCGATTCTGACTACGCATTTTGCAGGTTTTTAAAAGAAAATCCGCGGTTTAAAATTGTGACTGAACACCAGGAGATTGAGAACGAATACAGGGTTTACAAGTTTAAGGGCAACCACATCAATAATATTTTGGAGACCATCTACGGAAGAAGTGTAAGAAGGAGACTTGCTGCGTTTGTTGGCGTAACGCCGCAGATTACGGACTTTGAGATGAAAGAAAGTGGCCAGCCTTATAAGATGAATTACACGATGGGCAACGGCATTGACGTGCATAGGTACCCTCTTCGGTCATTAAACACTGGGCATCCTGAAATCATAAAGATCCTTTTTGTGGGCAGCGGCTACCTCAAGCATGGCCTTGACAGGTTGATTAAAGGCTTGGGAAATTATGTGCAGTCGGGCACGGGTGCGTACACCATTAATGTAAGGATCGCCGGTCAAAGCCGGCAGATGAAACGGAATGTTCAACTGGTACAAAAGTTGAAGCTCAACAACTACGTGGAATTTCTCGGCGACAGAAGTCTCGATGAACTGAATGTACATTTTGACTGGGCGGATGTGGCGCTCGGCAGCCTGGGCTTTCACCGTGGCGGGCTGAAGTACACTTCTACCCTCAAGTCGAGAGAATACTTCAGCCGTGGGATACCTTTTTTCGACAGCGGCTACGATGAGGATCTTGTTCCATGCGAGAAATATGTGTATGCCATAGACGCCGATGAAAGCCCGATAAACATACCCGACGTTATAGATTTTGCACTCAAAATGCGCGAGGATATTCAGCATCCGAAGGAAATGCGCGACTATGCTATGACCTACCTTGACTGGACCATTAAAATGAAGGGCCTTATCGAATTTTTAGAGTCTGTGCTGATCAGACAGCCTGAACTGTTACCAGAAACAATTTGAGGAATTTATGAAGTCATATCTACAGTTCGCAATCGTTGGTTGTGGCCGCATCGGTCAACGTCATGCGGAACACATCAAAAACAATGGGATCCTTACAGCCGTATGCGACACGGTAAAAGAGAAGGCTGATGCGTTGGCGGAAAAGTACGGCGCCAAGGCGTATTACAGTATCGAGTGTTTGTTGGGCGATAGCCAGGGCATTGATGTTGTTTCCGTTTGTTCGCCCAATGGCCTGCATGCCGAACATGCGATCAAGGCGCTTAATGCAGGCAGCCATGTGCTATGTGAAAAGCCAATGGCTATCAATGTTCACGATTGCGGCGAAATGATAAAGGTCGCCGAACGTGCCAACAGGCGGCTTTTTGCTGTAAAGCAAAACAGGTTTAACCCGCCGGTGGAAGCGGTAAAGAAGATCATTGACGAGGGACGGCTGGGAAATATCTACAGTGTTCAGCTTAGTTGCTTCTGGAACCGCAACCCCGACTATTACAAGGATTCCTGGAAAGGTAGCCTCGATATGGACGGGGGCACCTTGTTTACGCAGTTCAGTCATTTTATTGACTTGCTGTATTGGCTGATCGGCGACATCAGGGACGTAAAGGCGTTTACGAAAAATTTTGCCCACAAAGACATCATAGACTTCGAAGACACAGGTGCGGTAATCATTGAATTTTACAATGGCGCCATCGGTACGCTTAACTACACTGTGAATAGCTATGAAAGAAATATGGAAGGTTCGCTAACAATATTTGCGGAGCACGGAACCATTAAGATAGGAGGCAAGTATTTGAATGAGCTGGAATACCAGAATATCAAAGATTATAAGATACAGGATCTGCCAGATGGAAATAAGGCAAACAGCTATGGCAACTATGAAGGTTCAATGAGCAATCACGATAAGGTATATGAAAATCTGGTGAATGTGTTGAAGAATAACGCCGTTATTTCCACCAGCGCTTTCGAGGCGCTGAAAACAGTTGAGATCATAGACAGAATATACCGTTCTTCCGTTTGTTAATATCATCACATGCAAGTTCCATTTGTAGACCTGAAAAAGCAATATCAATCAATTAAGCAATTGGTTGACCAGAACATCCGGGCAGTCATTGATAACACGAGCTTTATCGGCGGCGAGCCTGTGTTTGATTTTGAAAAGAATTTTGCCAGCCTGTATGGTGTGAAGCACTGCATATCTGTGGCAAACGGCACCGACTCGCTGTACATTATCATGAAGATGCTGGGTATCGGGCCGGGTGATGAAGTGATCACTGCAGCCAATAGCTGGATATCATCTTCTGAAACGATTACGCAAACCGGGGCAAGGCCGGTGTTTGTGGACATTCACCCGGATTATTACAGCATGGATGAACGTTTGCTGGAAAAGGCCATTACTGCTAAGACCAAAGCGGTAATTGCCGTTCACCTCCATGGACAGGTTTGCGACATCGAGACGATCAGCAGCATTTGCCGTGAAAAAGGGATATTCCTGATTGAAGATTGCGCGCAGTCGCACTTTTCGGAGTTTGGCGAAATAAGGGCGGGCACCTTTGGCGTGGCAGGCTCATTCAGTTTTTATCCCGGCAAAAATCTTGGCGCGTACGGCGATGCAGGATGCATCATCACGAACGATGATGATCTTGCCATGAAATGCAAGATGTATGCAAGGCACGGCGCCCTGAAAAAACATCAACACGAAATAGAGGGTATCAACAGCAGAATGGATGGTTTGCAGGCGGCAGTGTTAAATGCCAAGCTTCCTTATATTCTGGAGTGGACGGAACAGCGGATCGCAAACGCGGACCGCTATTTCAAAGCGCTTGCAGGAACGCACGACGTCGCACTGCCGGCAATAAGACCGGGCAGTAAACATACTTTTCATCTCTTTGTTATAAGAACGAAACGCAGGGACCAACTCAAAGATTACCTGAATGAACGGGGAATTGAAACGGCCATTCATTATCCTGCGGCGCTTCCATTCTTAAAGGCATATGAATACCTGGGACACAAACCGGCGGATTTTCCGGTGGCATATGCGTATCAAAGTGAAATATTGTCGTTGCCGATGTATCCCGAGCTGGGTGAAGCGGAGATTGCTTATGTATGTGACGCCGTCAACTCGTTTTTTACAGAAGCGATAATCGGAAAAAGACTGGTGAATGCGGAAGACGTTTTATAATTCCTGGTTTTCGCTTATTGTGTTCGTGGGGCTTATCATTTTTGTTCCCTACAAAGTTTCTTATTTCAGTTTTAAAGCGTCAGATGTCTGGCTTTGGATGTGCCTGGCGCTGCAGTATCTTCACGGTTACTACCTGAAGGCCGACTTCCGCAACAGGCTATTTATTAAAACGCTCGGTTTATGGATGGGAGTGATTGCCATCTTGGGCACGCTTTTCCAGGCCTGGCACGACGGCACACGGTTTGAGCCGGAATTCATCAGTGAATTTTACAGATTCTTCAGGTACTTCCTGATATTCAAGCTGGTTGAGAATGTTGTTGTCAATTCTACGCGATGGGATGTAAAGAAGTTCTTTTATGCGTACACCGCCATGGGCGGCATAGTGGTGGTATTGTCGTTCCTGGAGTTTTATGCTGTGGGACCCTTTAAAGATATTGTGCTGAGTTTTTACTACATCGTGCCCGATCAAACTTTTGACGAATACTTTGAGGAGTTTGGACGATTGCTGGGAGTAATGGGCAATTCCAATGCCACCGGTATTTATATGACCAGTACGTTGGTTTTTCCGTTTTTCTTTTTGATCCTCAAAAGAGAAAGCCTGTTGATGCGGCTGGTTTTGGTTTCGTATGTTTTACTTGCATTGATTGTTATCGTCTTTATGACGGCGTCCAGAACGTCGATCATTATAAGCATCCTGCTGTTTTTGTTTGTCGTTCTGTTGTCATTTGCCCAGGTGAAAAACTTTGTCCGTTTTATCGTCTTTATGATAATTGGCATATTGCTGGGCGTTTTTTTGTATTCCGAATATGGGGCCGAGATCACGCTGGCCGACAGGGTCACGTACTTTTTCGAAGGAAGAAGCACCAGCGGCGAAAAAGTTGGCTTTATCGAGTCGCTGGGCAGAAACGAACTTTGGCTTAATAGGGTACACACATTTGAGCACCACGCTAACCCGGTGGCCGCCGTAACGGGGATGGGCTATACACATGTGTACAAAGAATACTCCGACAACGGCCTGCTTTCGTCTTTCTTCAACGGGGGCATGGCGGGATTGATTTTGCGATGCGCATTGTACTTCCTCGTGTTCAAATATTGTGTGTGGGATGCTTTTAAGAGATACAAAAGAGTTAGCGCAGACGCGTTTCCGCTGATTACCGGGGTGATTTCATTTGCATTTATTTTATGGGAGCTGACCGCCGACCTTGTTGAGCACGTAAAACTGGGACAGCTCTTTTATTTGACCTTTAGTTTTTCGGTGATATATGTGGCCAGGTTTTATGGCCGTGGCAAAAAGCAGGCGCCCGGCCATATCAGGAACACAACTGCTCATGAACATCTGGTAAATGGCAAATATTCTTATTAACGGCATATCTGCGAAAGCGGGAGGCGGCAAAAGCATTCTTGTGAATTTTTTGAGTTTGCTCCAAAAAGCCGAAACGAACGATAAATATATCGTCGTTGTACCCGATGCAGGATTCTCCATTTATGCGAGGGAGAATGTGTTGATCGTTCCCTTTTTAAATTCCGGGTTTTCGTTGTTCAGGTATTACGTTTCGGGAGTGCGCAAGCTGATTAAAAAACACAACATTTCACTCGTCTTTAACCTGGCCGACATCATCGTGCCTGTTTCAACCAGGCAAATCTATTTATTTGACTGGCCCTATGCTATCTACCCCGATAGTGTTGCATGGTCGAAGATGACAAGAAAGGAACTGCTGTTCAGAAAATTCAAGTTGTTTTTGATCAGGCGGTTTCTGCGCTTTCCCGCATTGCTCATTGCACAAACGAATGTTGCACGGAGCAGGCTTGAGGATATTTACCGGATCAACAATATCGAGGTAGTACCCAACGCCGTTTCGCTCGATCATTTTTCCGGTGGACAGCATGTTGACTACGGATTGCCCGAAAGTACCTTTAAGCTGCTCTATCTTACGAAGTACTACACGCACAAGAACATCGAAGTGTTTCTGTCGATGGCGCGAATCATACGCGACCAGGATCTTCCCTTCAGCATCGTTATCACCATTGATGAATCGCAGAACAGCAATGCCCGGAAATTCCTGGAAGATATAAAGAAAGAAGGCCTGGATAAAATTGTCATCAACGTGGGGCCTGTTAAGATGGAGCACGTTCCCTCTCTGTATGAACAAACGCAGGCGCTGCTGATGCCGTCGCTTCTTGAGTCTTTTTCGGGAACCTATGTGGAGGCGATGTATCACGGCAAACCGATATTTACCTCCGACCTCGACTTTGCAAGAGTGGTTTGCGACGACGCTGCTTTTTACTTCGATCCGCTTAGCCCACATTCGATCATCGATGTTATTCGTGCGGCATACAACAGCCCTGATTCGCTTCTTGTAAAAATTCGACTGGGTAAAGAAAGGCTGAATGGTTGCCTCAACTGGCCACAGGCCTTTGAAAAATATTTAAACATCATAGAACGATATAAAAACTAGCTGGAGGTATCATGAGATGGAGGATTTGTACCAACTGTGTAATGGATTCGAGCGACTCGAAAATTACTTTCGACGAGAAGGGAGTGTGCGATCATTGCAATGATTTTTATACAAACATTGCTGTACACTGGCACACTGGTGATAAGGGCAGAGCCGAATTGGACACCATCGTTCGGAAGATAAAAAGAGAAGGGGAGGGAAAAGATTTTGACTGTATTCTGGGCATGAGCGGGGGAGTGGACAGTTCATATCTTCTGCACCTCGCCGTTACAGAGCTTGGATTAAGACCGCTTGTATTTCATGTTGACGGTGGCTGGAATTCAGAAATTGCCGTCAATAATATCCAGGTAATGGTGGATAAACTGGGTCTCGACCTCTACACCGAGGTGATTGATTGGGAAGAGATGAAGAACCTTCAGCTCGCTTATTTCCGCTCGGGTGTGCCGCACATAGATATTCCGCAGGACCACGCGTTTATTGCCACGCTGTACAACTTTGCCAGCAAATACAAGATCCGGTACATCCTCAATGGCGGAAATATTTCTACGGAATGTGTCAGAAACCCGATGGAGTGGCTGTATTACGGTACCGATATGGCCCAGATCAGGGATATCATCAACCGGTTTTGCGACATCAGGCTGAAGTCATACCCTTTCAGTTCCATACTCAGGCACAAATTCTACCTGCGGTACATTAAGAAAGTGCAGGTGGTAAAGCCGCTTAACTACATGCCTTACAACAAACAGGAGGCGCTGCGGCTGCTGGAAGACACTTATGGCTGGAAGCCCTATCCGCAAAAGCATTTCGAATCGCGCTTTACAAAATTTTACGAAGGATACTGGCTGCCCGAACGTTTTGGATTCGATACGAGAAAAACGCAGTATTCCAGCCTTATCCTTACCAAACAAATGACGAGGGACGAGGCGCTGGAAAAGTTGAAAAAACCTGCCTATGACCCGGCAACGATAGATGATGAGTTCAACTACATAGCGACGAAACTCGGCATTACCGCGAAGGAGCTAAGGAGCTATTTCAACATGGAAAGGAAATACTATTGGGATTACAGAAACCGTGTGTCGATGTTTGTTCTCGGCGCAAAAGTTCTTAAATACATGGGAGTGGAACGATCCATTAAAAGATGATCACAATAATTAATTACGGGTCAGGAAACATCAGTGCCATCGGCAATATCTTCGAAAGGCTGAGAATTGCCTTTAACGTGGCCGACACGCCGGAACAAGTGGAGCAGGCGGAAAAGATAATATTGCCCGGGGTGGGAGCCTTCGACGAAACCATTTCAATGGTGAATGAGTCGGGCTTCAGGCCGGTACTCGACCGGCACGTGCTGGAAAAACGAAAGCCGGTTCTGGGAATATGCGTGGGTATGCAAATACTGGCCAAAAAAAGCGAAGAGGGCCAACTGGCGGGATTGGGCTGGATCGATGGTGAAGTGAGAAAGTTTGATCCTGCCCTGTTGTTGCATAAACCTAAGCTGCCGCATCTTGGCTGGAACTCCGTGAAGGTGGAAAAGAAAAACAAAGTTTTTGAAGAAGTTGAAGAAGAACGGGGATTTTATTTCTTGCATAGCTATTATTTTGATTGCGCCGACGAGAGCGACGTATTGTCCACAACATTTTACGGGAAGAAATTTGCTTCTTCGGTTCAGCACGATAATATCTACGGTGTGCAATTCCATCCGGAGAAGAGTCATAACAATGGTGTTAACCTGTTAAAAAATTTTGCCGAACTCAAATGCTGCGATCAAGAATAATACCTTGCCTGCTTGTACATAATAAGGGCCTTGTCAAAACAACAGCCTTTAAGGATCCGAAGTACGTTGGCGACCCTATCAATGCAGTCAAGATATTCAACGAAAAAGAAGTGGATGAACTGATTGTTCTGGATATTGACGCCACTGTCCGGAAAAGAGGACCCGATTTCGGGATGATCAAAAATCTTGCTGTGGAATGCCGTATGCCGTTTTGTTACGGCGGGGGCGTTTCGACGGTGGAGATGGCAAAGCGAATTATCAGCCTCGGCGCAGAAAAAGTTGCGCTCAGTTCGTCGGCAATGGAAAATCCTTCGTTGTTGTCGCAAATAGGAAAGGCGGTGGGCGTTCAGAGCGTGGTGGTGATACTGGACGTCAAGAAGAGGAGTTTATTTGGTGGTTACGAAGTGTACATTCACAATGGCACGAAGGCTACCGGGTTGAAGTTGAGTGAAGCGGTTAAGATGATCGATACATATGGGGTGGGAGAGCTGGTTATTAACTCGATCGACCGCGATGGCGGCATGCAGGGATATGATTTTTCATTGATTGACGTTGCGCGACAGTTAACCGACGTGCCCCTGACGGTTTTGGGTGGTGCCGGCAGCCTTGAAGATATCGGCCGGCTGATCGGGCGATACAAAATTATCGGCGCCGCTGCCGGAAGTCTCTTTGTCTTTAAAGGAAAATACCGCGCTGTATTAATCAATTATCCAAATGCATCCGAAAAGAGGAACATTGTTCCTGTTGTAACTAATGAAACAAATTATTCAGTCATTTAAGTCGGGTGAAACTATTTTGGAGCAGGTGCCTGTGCCGATGGTGCGGAAGGGAACGGTGCTGGTGAGAACAACGCGTTCGCTCGTATCGCTCGGCACTGAAAAGATGCTGGTTGAATTCGGGAAATCGAATTTGATAGCGAAAGCCAGGCAGCAGCCCGAGAAGGTGAAACAGGTTTTGGATAAAATAAAAACGGATGGGCTGGTGCCGACACTTGAAGCCGTTTTCAATAAACTGGGTGAGCCATTGCCGCTGGGTTATTGCAATGCCGGAACCGTGGTGGCGGTAGGCGAAGGAGTGAGTGAATTCAGCATCGGTGACCGCGTTGCCTCGAACGGCCCGCACGCTGAGTATGTTTGTGTGCCCGGCAACCTCGCTGCACACGTGCCCGCACAGGTTACCGATGAAGAAGCGACATTCACGGTAATCGGTGCAATTGGCCTGCAGGGCGTGAGATTACTGAATCCCCTGTTTGGCGAAACGATAGTGGTGATAGGAATGGGATTGGTTGGCCAGATAACGGCACAACTGCTAACCGCGAGCGGCTGCAGGGTGGTTGGCGTGGATATCGACGAAAAGAAATTGAGTCTTTGTACTCAGTATGGGATCATTCCTTTCAATGCATCTGCGGGTGACATAGTAAAATATATCGCGTCCATTACGGGCGACAATGGCGCCGATGGAGTGATCATCACGGCTTCGGCAAAAAGCGATGAGATCATATCGCAGGCCGCCAGGATGAGCCGCAAGCGCGGCCGTATCGTACTTGTCGGAGTTGTCGGGTTAAGCCTGAACAGGTCCGAGTTTTATCAGAAAGAATTGTCTTTCCAGGTTTCCTGTTCTTATGGACCCGGACGGTACGATGAAAATTATGAGCAGAAAGGGATTGATTATCCTTTGCCTTTTGTTAGATGGACGGAGAAACGAAATTTTGAGGCGATCCTCCAGGCAATGGCAACCGGCAGGCTTCATGTGAAAGAAATGATCACTGAAACGATACCCCTTGATGACTACAAAACCATTTATGATGATATTGGCGCTGCGAAGTCCATTGCGTCTATCTTGAAATATGACAGCGATGATCAACTGCCATTATCGAACACCGTTGTGCTCAACCATAACAAGTACGAGGGCGCAAAAGGAGTCATCGGTATCGTTGGCGCGGGAAATTTTACCAAGATGACGATGCTGCCTTCTTTGAAGCCGGCCAATGCGGTGTATAAATACATTGCCAGCGCGGCAGGCGTTACTTCAACTTCACTCGCCAGGAAATATGGATTTTCACATTCTACTACAGATTACAGGGAGATATTTAAAGACGCGGACGTTGACCTGGTGCTGATCACTACGCGGCACGACAAGCATGCTGCAATGGTATCGGAGGCGTTGAATGCGGGCAAGCATGTATTTGTTGAAAAGCCCCTTGCATTAAACAATTCGCAGCTCGAGCAGGTAATTGCGGCTAATAAGGAGGCGAAAGTAAGCCTGACGGTGGGCTTCAACAGGAGGTTTTCGCCACATTCCATCAAAGTGAAAAGTCTTTTGGGAAAAGGGCCAGTCAACGTGATCGCAACAATGAATGCCGGTTTCATTCCGCCCGATACGTGGGTACATGATCCCGTTGTGGGCGGCGGGCGAATTATCGGAGAGGCCTGTCATTTTATCGACCTTATCAGCTTTTTTACCGGTAGCAGGGTAATAGCGGTGTGCATGAACGCTATGGCAGTGGCGCCGGCCGACAATACCGATAACGCGACCATTCTATTGAAATATGAAGATGGTTCGAACGGTGTGATCAATTATTTTTCGAACGGTTCCAAAGCGTATCCGAAAGAAAGGATAGAAGTGTATTCGCAAGGCCGAACAGCCATCATCGACAACTTCCGGCAAACAACCGGGTATGGATTTAAAAGGTTTTCGAAATTGAAGACGGGTTTGGACAAGGGACACAAAAACCAGTTTAC
>CBIGXK010000076.1:0-13182 GCA_966193805.1 uncultured bacterium
TCCCTGGGCCCCTGCCTCCTTTCAATATATTGTTACAATATTTTGTCGAGAATGGAATAGTCCGGAAGGCTGTCGGTATCTTTTTGTCCCGGCCGCAATTCTGCAGAAGGAGGTTTCGTGATGATATGCTCCGGTATGATCTCTTTCGTTCGGTTGATGAATTTTGCCAGCGCAAAAACCTGCATTTTATATACGTCGCCCAGCACACCCAATCCGCCGGCCATGTCACCGTACAATGTACCGTAACCTGTTGCCAGCTCACTCTTGTTGGATGTGTTCAGTAAAATATAGCCAAATTTATTGGCGATGGACATCAGCAGGTTTCCACGCGTGCGGCTTTGGATATTTTCCTCGGCAACGCTGAAAGGCAGGTCGCCGAACAATGGCGACAGCGCTTCCAGGAACGATTCATAAATATCTCTTATGGCAATGACGTCGTAAGGATTGCCCAGGTTCCTGCTGAGCTGTTCGGCATCGCTTACCGAATGGCCGGTTGAATAGGGCGACGGCATTAGCACAGCACGAACATTTTCGGCGCCCAGCGCCTCGCATGCCAGGGCAAGGGTAACAGCACTGTCCACTCCCCCCGACGACCCGATGATGGCTTTCGTGAAACCCATTTTTGAGAAATAATCTTTGATACCCAAAACAAGCGCCGCATGTATCTGGCTGATGTTATTTTCGTTGGTGAGGTAGCTGATAATCTGGTTGGGATCCTCCACTTTGGCCACCCGCATCTCCTTGTCGAGGCGCTGCAGATCCTGTACGGTTACGGTATCCTTTTCATTGCTGCGCGAAGGTTCGGCGTTCACTTCCACCACTGCGAAATCCTCTGAGAAATACTTCATCTCCCTGAGAATTTCGCCGTGCTTGTTGAATACGAGGCTGCCGCCGTCAAACACAATTTCTGTTTGCGAACCCACCGTGTTGCAATACACCATCGGAATGCCATAACGCAATACATTTGCCCGTATCACTTCCTTCCGGTCGTCGTCGTGGTCGTAATCGAAAGGCGACGCAGAAATGTTGATCATGATGTCGGGCGACTGGCCGGTAAGCTGGTCCATCGGCGCCGAACGGTACAAGGGGTTATCACTGAGGTTCCATAAATCTTCACAGATTGTTAGTGCTATCTTCTTTCCCTTAAAGGCGATCACGTTCCACTCGAATGCGGGCTCGAAATACCGGTATTCATCAAACACATCGTAGGTGGGAAGAAGTGTTTTGTGCGCCACTCCCCGGATCTCGTTTTGGTAGAGCAGCAGCGCTGCATTAAAGAGATCCTTGCCCTTTGCACCGGGATTACGGACAGGGCTTCCAATGATGACGCCGATATTTTCGGTCTTCTGTTTTATAATGTCAACACATTCATAGCATTTCGCGATAAAATCGCTGAACTCGAGAAAATCGCGGGGGGGATAGCCGCAAACGCTAAGCTCTGAAAATACCACCAGGTCGGCCCCGGCGGCAACTGCCTCGTCAATTCCTTTCAAAATTTGCTGCGTATTGTGCTCAAAATTGCCAATGTGATAGTTCTGCTGTGCCAGTGCGATCTTCATGGTGTAAATTTACGCTTTTAGAAAGTTTCGTATTTTCCCTCCATGAAGAAAAGCATCGTATCAGTCGCGCTTCTTTTAACGCTTTACTCCTGCACAAATAATTCCGGCCCGGACGTCTCAAAAATCAATGTTAACCTGACCACCATCAGGTACGAAAAAGAATTTTTTGCACTCGATACCAACAACCTTTCTTATTCGCTTGATGAATTATATAATAAATACCCCGGTTTCTTTAAAGACTTCACCCAGCACATTCTCGGACTTACACCGATCCCCGACTCGGGGCTGCAGGTAATGAATGCCATCAAGCGGTTTCTTCATGACTACAGGCCGGTGTATGATTCGGTAAATAAAGTGTTTCCCGATTTTAAGCGCGAGGAGAGAGATATCATCCAGGGGCTGAAACATGTTAAGTATTATTTTCCGGGTTACCAGTTGCCGCAGCGCCTGTTCACCTTCGTTGGGCCGATGGACGCCTATTTTGAAGCATCGACCGCCGGGTACGGCGACGTCATCACCATGGAGGGCCTGGCGGTGGGCCTGCAGCTTCACCTGGGTTCAACCTTCTCGATGTACAACAGCCCCATGGGGCAGGCCCTGTATCCTGCTTATCTCACCCGGAAATTTGCACCCGAATACATCCCGGTAAACTGCATCAAAAATATTGTTGACGACCTGTACCCCGACCAGAGTGGCGGCAAAACGCTCGTTGAACAAATGGTGGAGAAGGGAAAACGGATGTACCTCACAAAAAAGATAATGCCCGATACGCACGATACCCTCGTCATCGGCTATTCGAAAAGCCAGTTGCAGGGATGCCGGGAAAATGAGGGTTTTATCTGGAACTACTACCTCAAAAACGGGCTCGTATTCAACAATGACCCCTCTTTGATCAAAAACTACATTGGCGACTCTCCCGGCACACCCGAATTTGGTGAGGGTGCACCGGGAAATATCGGGTTATTTACAGGATGGCAAATTGTGAAAAAATTCATGGACGAACATGCCACCACACCGCTCGACGACATGATGAAAATGAATCCGCGTAAATTATTTGAGGAAAGCGGCTATCGCCCGAAATAATGTGAAGTTTACGCCGGTTTGCGGCCAAGGTCCCTCATCATTCTGAAATGTGAAGAGATGGCGCCCGACATGGTGCGGTATTCGTTGTACGGCACATCGAACTTATTGCAATACTCCTTAACGATCACGCTTATTTGAGGGTAATGAACGTGGCTGACGCGTGGGAACAGGTGATGCTCCACCTGGTAATTCAATCCACCGAGAAACCACGAAATCACCTGGTTTCTGCGTGCAAAATTGGCCGTCGTTCTCACCTGGTGAACCGCCCATTCGTTCTCGATATGAGCCGATTCGCCTTCCACTTTCTCAAACTCGGTATTTTCAACCACGTGAGCCAACTGAAAGACCATTGCCAGCGAGAGGCCCATCACCAGGTGCATGAAGGTAAAGCCAATTGCCCACGCCTGCCATCCCACAAAATATACCGGCACGGCAATATAAAAGGTGATATAGAGCACTTTGCTGACCCAGAAGATCATATGTTCGTTGGCACTCATCTTCTGCAGGTCCGTTTTATATATTTTTTGCGTGAAGTACTTGTTGAAATCCATGATGAACACCCAGGCGAACGATGAAATCGCGTACACCAGCATCACATAAATATGCTGAAACCGGTGTGCCGGCACCCATTTTTGGGTGTTGCACTGGCGTATGAGCGGGCTCTTGGCGATGTCGTCATCAACGCCATCAACGTTGGTGTAGGTGTGGTGAATGATATTATGCTTGAATTTCCAGATGAATGCGTTCCCGCCCAATGCGTTCAGCGTCAGTCCCAGCACATCGTTCAGCCATTTTTTATGGGAATAGCTGCCGTGGCAGGCGTCGTGCATAATGTTGAAGCCGATGGTGGCGAGCACAAAACCCAGAACGCAACTTAGCGCGATGCCGAAAGCCGCGGAGACGTCGGTAAGCAGTAAAAAGCAATAAATAAAGATGGCGACGGGTACAAGCGTAAGCGTTTTGATGTACAATCTCCAGTTTCCCGTTTTTTTGAGGTTGTTCCGGACGAAATACTCTTCAACGGACTTTTTCAGATCGCCGTAGAAGGCGCTGTTCCTGCTGTTAAAGGTAACTTTAGGCATGAATAAAATGTTACCTGGGTTAGATTAGCAGGGAACAATTCAATTTACTCATTTTCGCCCTAACCCGGTAATTTTCGCTCTTAAAAGTTTCCGGGCTTCCTGTCTTTCCTGGATATCTTTAAATGCGTCTGTGGGCACCAGGAAGAACGAGCGTGCGTCAAAATAAAGATGAAAGAAATAGGGGCTCTCGATGAACTTGCTGAAAACCGACCATGGCCAGGCTTTTTCACCATTGTTTGTCCGCAACACCACGTATTCGTCTAAGAAATCCATGCTGAAATGATCCTGGAACGTGTGCGACCTTTTGTAGATGCTTCGCGGAAGTATTCTCCACACGACCAACATGAGGAGGAACCACAGCACCGAGAACATCAGGAAAGAAATGGGTTGAATATACCGGAAGTAGAAGAGCACGGCGGACAGGATCGCAAACACGTTCACCATGATCAGCAAGACCTTTATCTCGGGCCTGGCGAGAAAATGATAACGCAAGGCCTGCAGCACCTGTTTTTTATCGTATGAAAAGCTGATGGTCATGCTGCAATATACGGCAATGGGCAATGGGCAATGGGCAATGAATTAATTTTTTCATAATGACAATAGCTGGATAGTCGCCGAGCGGATTTTTCTTTTTTGAAATAGAAATAACAATCCAAATTTACCATTGCCGATTGCCCATTGCCCATTGCCGATTGCCCATTGCCGTTCTCTCAGCTACATCCCATACTGTTCCCACAGTTAAGGCACTTGTAGCAGGTACCGCTTCTGATGGTGATGTGACCGCAGGTATTGCAAGCCGGCGCGTCGCTTTGCATGCTCTTGGCCGCCGCATTGACTGCGTCGAGGCTCGAAGATGCTTTCACTGTCCTGGTCGGCTTCTGCTCACCGGCAGGTTTATTGCCCGCAGCAACAACTCTTACGTCGCTAAGCTGGCGCGAAGTATTTTCATATTCCGGTGAAGTCGGAATTTCATCCCACTCATCGGTTCCCGTATTCATCACTTCCGGTTTGTCCAGTACATGAACGAGGTCGTTTCTTCCGAGATATTCATAAGCCAATGCCCTGAAAATGAAGTCCACGATGGAAGTGGAACTTTTGATATTCGGATGTTCAACCATTCCCGAAGGTTCGAACCGGGTGAACACAAATTTCTCTACGAACTCTTCGAGCGGAACGCCATATTGCAAGCCGATCGAGATCGCGATGGCAAAGCAGTTGAGCATGCTTCTCATGGTGGCGCCTTCCTTCGCCATGTCAATGAATATCTCACCTACAGTGCCGTCAGAATATTCTCCTGTGCGGAGGAAAAGCGCCTGTCCGTTGATCTTCGCTTTTTGCGTAAATCCGCGGCGTTTTGCAGGAAGTGTTCTCCGTTCGACGATGGTAGCGAGCTGCCGCTTCAATTTCGTGTCTGGCGACGACTGCACTCTTTTCTGCACTTCTTCCAGCAGTTCCTGCACGGTGAGCTTGCCCAGGTCAACTATGTTCGATTCAATTTCGCCTGCTTCAGCCTGGAGCGTTGCCGGCTCTGTTGTGTCGGTCTTCTTTTTCTTGTCGCTCTTGTTGCTGAGCGGCTGGGAAAGTTTTGAACCGTCGCGGTACAATGCGCATGCCTTCAGGCCCTGCTTCCAACTGAGCATGTAGGCATCGGCGATTTCCTCCACTGTTGCCTCGTTGGGCAGGTTGATAGTTTTGGAGATGGCGCCGCTGATGAACGGTTGTGCGGCACCCATCATACGGATATGTCCGTGTGCGTGAATAAATCTCCTGCCCTTGTTGCCACATTTGTTGGCGCAATCGAAAACCGCGAGGTGTTCGGTTTTCAGAAAAGGGGCGCCTTCCACCGTCATGGTTCCGCAGATGTAATCATTGGCCTTTTCGATCTCGTCGTCGCTAAAGCCCAGCGCCTCCAGGAGGCTCCATTCGAAGTTGAAGTATTGTTCGGGTGTGAAGCCGAGCCGTTGCAGGCATTCTTCCCCCAGGGTGTACACGTTGAATACGAAGCCGATCTCAAAAGCGGAGGCCACCGCGGCGTCAAGCTTTTTGATCTCTTCCGCAATAAAACCTTTTTCGCTCAGCGATTGGTGATTGACGTGGGGCGCGCCGGCGAAAGTGCCAGCACCCACTGCATACTTGATGATCGAATCTATTTCTTTCTCATTATACCTGAGGTTCTTGAGCGCCGCCGGAACCGACTGGTTGATGATCTTGAAATAACCGCCGCCGCTGAGCTTTTTGAATTTGACCAGTGCAAAATCGGGTTCAACGCCTGTTGTGTCGCAATCCATCACCAGCCCGATGGTGCCGGTGGGGGCGATCACGGTCGTTTGCGCATTGCGGTATCCATACTTTTCACCGAGCTGCACAGCTTCGTCCCACGCCTTTGTTGCTGCGGTCAGCAGGTAGTCGGGGCAGTATTTCGCTTTTATGCCAACCGGCTTGGTTTCCAGCTTTTCATACTCATCTGCGTCATAGGCAGCGAGGCGGTGATTGCGCATCACGCGAAGCATATTGTCTTTGTTGTCGGCGTATTTGGGGAAGGATCCGAGGATGGAAGCCATTTCGGCGGACGTTTTGTAGGCGATGCCGGTCATGATCGCTGTTATTGCGCCGGCGATGCCCCTTGCTTCTTCGGAATCGTAGGGAATGCCCATCACCATCAGCATCGAGCCGAGGTTCGCGTAGCCGAGGCCGAGCGTGCGGTAGTCATAACTCAGTTGTGCCACTTCCTTCGAAGGGAACTGCGCCATGAGCACGGAAATTTCCAAAACAGCGGTCCATAACCGGCATGTGTATGCGAAACCTTCCACATCGAAGGTGTTCGTGCTTTCATCGAAGAACCTGCGAAGGTTCACAGACGCGAGATTGCAGGCGGTATTGTCGAGAAACATGTACTCGCTGCAGGGGTTGGAAGCGCGGATCTTGCCTCCTGCCGGGCAGGTGTGCCATTCGTTGATGGTGGTGTCGTACTGGGTGCCGGGGTCGGCGCATCGCCATGCCGCGTAAGTTACCTGGTTCCATACCTCGCGGGCGGGTATCTTCTTCATTACCCTGCCGTCCATTCTTGCCTTCAGCTCCCAGTCTTCGCCTTTTTCCAGTTTCTCAAAAAAGGAATTCGGTATGCGTACCGAGTTGTTGGAATTCTGACCGGATACGGTGCGGTAGGCTTCTCCTTCGTAATCGCTGGGATATCCTGCTGCGATCAGCGCGCCCACTTTTTTCTCTTCTTCCACCTTCCAGTTGATGAAGCTCATCACTTCAGGGTGGTCGAGGTCGAGGCAAACCATTTTTGCCGCGCGTCTTGTGGTGCCGCCGCTTTTTATGGCCCCGGCAGCGCGGTCGCCGATTTTGAGGAAGCTCATCAGGCCGCTGGACGTGCCGCCGCCGCTGAGGTTTTCACCTTCTCCCCTGATATTGGAGAAATTGGTGCCGACGCCCGATCCGTATTTGAAAATGCGTGCCTCGCGGATCCAGAGGTCCATGATGCCGCCTTCGTTTACGAGGTCGTCTTCAACGCTCAGTATGAAACATGCGTGTGGCTGCGGGCGCTCGTACGCAGATGTCGATTTCTTCAGCGCGCCGTCTTTGGGATCCACGAAGTAGTGGCCCTGCGGCTTGCCCTTGATGCCATAGCTTTCGTACAGGCCGGTATTGAACCATTGGGGCGAATTGGGAACGCATGCCTGGTTGAGGATGCAATACACCAGCTCTTCGTAAAAAATCCGGGCGTCGCCGGCGCTGTCGAAGTAACCGTATTGTTCACCCCAAACCTTCCAGCAATTTGCGAGGCGGTGCGCCACCTGTTTTACGGAAGTTTCCCTTCCGGTGGTTCCGTCGTTTTGCGGTACGCCGGCTTTGCGGAAATATTTTTGGGCAAGGATATCCGTTGCAATCTGGCTCCACTGTTTCGGCACCTCAACGTTGTTCATCTCAAACACCACTTCTCCGCTGGGGTTGCGGATCACCGAGGACCGATAGTCGTATTCGAACTGATCAAAAACACTGACGCCCTCTTTGGTATAGCGGCGACTGAAGTGCAATCCCTTTGGTGAATGATTGTTTTTCATTTGAAGTAGTTTTAAAGTGATGATTTTTCGATCCCCTGCGGCAAACGAAAATATCTTTGTGTTTTCAATTTTCCCGTTTTGAAATATCAACAGCTTGTGGAAAAAGAAAGTGGAAAAAAAGTTTTTTCCCGGTAGCAGCGGTTTGTGCGATTGTCCACATGGTGATAACCCCCGAAAGGCAAAAAAATATTTGGCAGGTTTCCCAAATATGGATATCTAAAGAGCAAAGGTAAGTATGAAAAAGATTATGCACTTTTGTTAAAACCAATAGCCCATTCATGACGCATAGTGTTTATTCGTCGCTGGTAACCAGGAAAGCAGGAGAGCAAAAATCGTTCGCCGTACTTATTGACCCCGATAAAGTAACCCTCGAACAGGTAGACAGGCTATGCGGGCTGGCGGTTGATGCGTCGGTCGACTATTTCTTCGCCGGTGGCAGCCTGGTAGTGAGCCGCCAGCTCGACGACGTCATCCTCCGCATCAAAAAGAACTGCTCCATCCCCGTGCTGCTGTTTCCCGGCAGCCCTTCCCAGGTGTCGCATCACGCCGATGCGCTGTTGTACCTGTCGCTCATTTCCGGCCGCAATGCCGACCTCCTTATCGGTCAGCATGTGATCTCGGCGCCGTTCATCAGGCAATCCGGCCTCGAAATCATCTCCACCGGCTATATGGTGGTGGATGGCGGCACGCCTACCACAGTGTCCTACATCAGCCATGCCTTCCCCCTGCCCGCCGACAAACGTGAGATCGCCATGTGCACCGCGATGGCCGGAGAAATGCTGGGCATGAAGGTGATTTACATGGACGCCGGCAGCGGCGCAAAAAGACCTGTTAACGAACAGTTAATAGCCGCCGTGGCCGAAAATATCCAGGTGCCGCTGATCGTGGGAGGCGGCATCAGGGAGCCCGAAAAAGCCTATCATAACTGCAAAGCGGGCGCCGATGTGATCGTTGTTGGCAATGCTCTCGAAAAAGATCCGCTGCTCATCAGCGAAATGGCTTCCGCCATCCATGCCGTGTCGCTGAAAAGATTCAGGAATTAACTAAAAAAAATGCCCCCGCCAGTGAAAAATATATTTACTTTGCACTGTCAAAACTTTTACTCAAAGTATAGTCATTTGTGAAATGCAAAAAAAACCTGCAAATATGATCGCTGCCTGGGCCGAACAAGCCCCTGCCATGCGTAGGTTTTTCGCTGTACAAACCTGTGCAGTTTTTTACATTACCCCAGTTCCCGTCAGGGTGCGACGTTGATACAATTCCCCTATCATTCCGGTGATGCTATTCCCGAAAACAAAGTTTTCAGGGCCCCTAGTCATTTATCATCATTTCACAACATTATCAATGAACCAGGAAAAGGATTTTCAAATATTGGTCGCCGACCACACGCATGAGGGATTTGCGGAGATTATCTGCGAAGAGATGGCGTCCTCTGCAAAGGCCAGGGGAACGGGTATTGCCAAACGCAGCCCGGAATACGTTCGCGAAAAAATGCGGGAAGGGAAAGCAGTGATCGCCTTTACGAAAGAAGGCATATGGGCCGGCTTCTGCTACATCGAAACGTGGACCGGCGACTATGTGGCGAACTCGGGGCTGATCGTTGCCCCCGAATTCAGGAAAGGCGGGCTGGCGAAAAAGATCAAGCAGAAAATATTCGCCCTCAGCAGAAAGAAATACCCCGATGCAAAAATCTTCGGGCTCACTACCGGCCTGGCCGTTATGAAGATCAATTCCGATCTCGGCTACGAGCCGGTGACCTATTCGGAACTCACGCAGGATGACACCTTCTGGAGCGGATGCAAAAGCTGCGTCAATTACGACATCCTCATGAGCAAGGAAAGAAAGAACTGCCTCTGCACCGCCATGCTTTACGATCCAAAAGATCATCCCGAGCCTGCAGAAACCAAGGAAGACTTCAAGCAACACTCCAAATTGTATGAGCGCTTTATGCGTATCAAGCAATGGAAACTATTGAAGCCTTTCGTCAAGAAGAATGGCGTTAAGAGCAACGGCGTAAAATCGTTGCTGCATTTTTTCTTTAATCTCTAATTTCTACGATAAGATGTCCGGTAAAAAAGTTGTTTTAGGGTTCAGCGGCGGCCTCGATACCTCCTATTGTGTAAAATACCTGCACAACGATCTCGGTTATGAGGTGCACAGCATTACAGTGAACACAGGCGGGTTCAGCGACGACGAATTAAAGCAAATAGAAGCGCACGCACGAACACTAGGCGTAACAACGCACACCACGGTAAACGCGGTAAAATCATATTACGATTCCATCATCAGGTACCTGGTATTCGGAAACGTT
Organism: uncultured bacterium; assembly: GCA_966193805.1. Classification (GTDB taxonomy): domain Bacteria; phylum Bacteroidota; class Bacteroidia; order Chitinophagales; family Chitinophagaceae; genus Flavitalea. The sequence goes on from CBIGXK010000076.1 coordinate 10,103, forward strand.
CTCAAGAACAATACCTATCCCCTCAGCGTGAGCGCCGAACGCCTCAGCCAGGCGCTGCACATCGCGGAGCATGTTAAAAAGCTGAACGCGGATGCCGTGGCACACGGCAGCACCGGGGCCGGCAACGACCAGGTAAGGTTCGACATGATATTCAACGTCATGATACCCGGCGTTGAGATCCTTACACCCATCAGGGACCTCCGGCTGAGCCGCGAACAGGAGATCGAATACCTGAAATCCAAAGGCGTGAACATGAACTTCAGCAAAGCCGTGTACTCGATCAACAAAGGTTTATGGGGAACGAGCGTGGGAGGCAAAGAAACCCTCTCATCGAGGGGAATGCTGCCGGAAGAGGCGTGGCCCACACAACTGACAAATACCGGCAGCGAAGAGGTGAAGCTCGGCTTTGAAAAAGGTGAACTCAAAAAAGTAAACGACCGCGCATTTCCACATCCGTCGGACGCAATTCAATTTTTGCAGTCGCTTGCAGGCGCCTACGCCATTGGCCGCGACGTGCATGTTGGCGACACCATTATCGGCATAAAAGGCAGGGTGGGATTTGAGGCGGCGGCGCCGATGGTGATCCTGAAAGCGCACCACGCACTCGAAAAGCATGTGCTCACCAAATGGCAGCTCACCTGGAAGGACCAGCTTGCGCAATTCTACGGCAACTGGCTGCACGAGGGGCAGATACTCGATCCGGTGATGCGCGACATTGAAAGCTTCCTCGAACACTCACAGGAACATGTAACCGGCAACGTGTTCGTACAGTTGATGCCCTACCGGTTCATGGTTACCGGCATCGAATCATCCTACGACCTGATGAGCAGCAAATTTGGAAAATACGGAGAAATGAATAATGGCTGGAGCGGAGAGGACGTGAGAGGATTCAGCAAAATATTCGGCAACCAGACCATGATCTATCAACAGGTAAAAGAAGAAGCTAATGGAAAAAGTTAAAATAGGAATTGCAGGTGCGGCAGGATATACAGGCGGCGAATTGTTAAGGATACTCATCAACCACCCCTTTGCTGCTATTGAATTTGTACACAGCAAAAGCAATAGCGGAAATCCGGTAAGTAAGGTGCACCACGATCTCTTCGGCGAAACCGATCTCGTTTTCACTTCCGAAATGCGCGATGATGTTGACGTGCTCTTCCTTTGCATGGGACACGGCGAATCAAAAAAATTCCTCGACGCCAATACAATACCCGGTAAGGCGGCCATCATCGATCTGTCGCAGGATTTCAGGCTGGCAAAAAACGCAAAGCATGGAAACAGGGAATTCGTTTACGGACTGCCGGAAATTAACCGCGATGCGATCCGTTCCGCTAAAAATATTGCCAACCCGGGATGCTTCGCCTCATCGATACAGTTCGGCATATTGCCGCTGGCGAAGGCCGGCATGCTGAAGGCTGTTTACAGCACCGGCATTACGGGCTCAACCGGCGCGGGACAGGGTTTTTCTTCGTCGGCGCATTTTTCATGGCGGTCGAATAACATACAGGCGTATAAAACACTCAGTCACCAGCACATCAACGAAATTATGCAGTCGCTCGACCAGTTGCAGCCCGGCTTTTCGGATGGAGGCGAAAAACTCAACTTCGTTCCCTGGCGAGGTGACTTTACAAGGGGGATTTTCATCAGCTCACAGTTGGATTGCGACCTCGCACATACTGAATTGCAATCCATCTACAACGATTTTTACGAGGGCCATCCCTTCGTGCATGTAAGCGACGACCCGATTTACCTGAAGCAGGTCGTGAACACCAACAAATGCATGATACAACTCGAAAAAGTAGGCAGCAAGCTGGTGGTACACTCCATCCTCGACAACCTGTTGAAGGGCGCCTCGGGACAGGCGGTGCAGAATATGAACCTGATGTTCGGCATCGATGAAACTGCCGGATTGAAATTAAAAGCTAACGCATTTTAAAATCACTGACCATGAACTTATTTGACGTATATCCATTAAACGATATCACCATCACGAAAGGAAGAGGATCGTATGTGTGGGATAACACCGGCCAGCAATATCTCGACCTGTATGGCGGTCACGCCGTCATCTCTATCGGCCATAGCCATCCGCATTATGTGGAAAGGATCACGAACCAGTTGAAGCAGGTGGGCTTTTATTCAAATTCAGTAAAGATCCCGTTGCAGCAGGAACTTGCGCGCAAACTGGGAGAACTGAGCGGCAGGCCCGATTACAGCCTTTTCCTGTGCAACTCAGGTGCAGAAGCAAATGAAAACGCATTGAAACTTGCATCGTTCCACAATGGAAGAAAGAAAGTGATCGCTTTCAGTAAATCCTTTCATGGAAGAACATCGCTTGCTGTGGCGGCAACGGATAACCGTGCCATCGTTGCACCCGTAAACGAAACGGATAATGTTGCGTTCGTGCCCTTCAATGACGTGGAGGCACTCGAAAAAAAATTCAGCGAAAAGGGCAATGAAATTTCTTCGGTGATCATCGAGGGCATACAGGGCGTTGGCGGCATCAACGTGGCCGATGCGGAATTTTTACGCGCCATCCGCAACCTGTGCGACAAGTACAATGCGGTGTTCATTGCCGACAGCGTGCAGTGCGGTTATGGAAGAACCGGCAAATTCTTTTCACATGATTATGCTGGTGTAGATGCCGACATCTACACGATGGCGAAAGGCATGGGAAATGGTTTCCCTGTTGGCGGCATCATCATCTCTCCCAAAATCAAGGCAAAGCACGGCATGCTCGGCACTACGTTCGGTGGCAATCACCTGGCATGTGCGGCGGCGCTTGCCGTACTGGAGGTGATGAAGGAAGAGAAGCTGATGGAAAATGCGCGGACAACGGGCGACTATCTCATCAATGAACTCAAACAGATTTCCGTATTGAATAATGTACGTGGCCGGGGGTTGATGATTGGCTTTGACGTGCAGGAAGCATTCAATGACCTTAGGAAAAACCTGTTGTGGAACCACAAGATTTTTACCGGCGAGGCGAAACCCAATGTGATTCGTTTGTTGCCATCGCTCGCGCTGCGGAAGAAAGATGCGGATGAGTTTTTGGACGCTGTGCGGGAGGAGGTGTTGCGGGA